>CAZFUK010000217.1:0-8315 GCA_964522005.1 uncultured Anaerolineales bacterium
GTCGCGCTGCTGGCGGGTAATGTCCCACTTCATGCCGGCGGGGAAGCCCGCGCCGCCGCGCCCGCGCAAATGCGAATCCTTGATGACTTGTATCACTTGCTCAGGCGCTAGTTTGAGCGCCTGCTTGAAGCCTTGGTAACCGCCGAAGGCCAGGTAGTCTTCGAGCGAGTGCGGGTCAATGACGCCGCACAGCCCGGTGGTGACTTTGACCTGTCGCCCCAGGAAGGGGTAGTCGCTCTTGTCGGCGCGGCGGCTGACAATCCAGTCCGACGACACACCCCGGCCGCGCCCGCCGAAGTGCTGGTCCAGGATGAGGCTCACGCGCTCTGGGGTCACCGGGCCGTAGAGGGTCGAAGCGCCATCCACGATCACCTCGACCAGCGGCTCGCGGTGGCAGGCGCCGACGCAGCCCGTCGGCTGAAGGGTGACGGACAACTGGCGGCGGTGCAGGTAGGTGTCAATGGCGGTGTAGACGGCGCCGGCCCCGGCGGCCAGGCCGCAGGTGGACATGCCGACGCGGATAAGCTGGCTCATACTTTCACCTCCGTCGCCGCCTGTTCGTGGAGGTCGGCCAGCATGCCGTGGGCCTTCTCCGGTGTCATGCGGCCATAGGTGCGGTCGTTGACCACGACCACGGGGGCGAGACTGCACGCGCCCACACAGGCGACGGTTTGCAGAGTGAACATGCCGTCGGGGGTCGTCTCGTCCTCGCCGATGCCGAGCTTGGTCTTGATCATAGCCAGGATTTCGCCCGAGCGGTTGACGTGGCAGGCCGTGCCCTTGCAGACACGCACAATGTAGCGGCCCGGCGGCTTGAGTTGGAACAGGTTGTAGAACGTGGCGACGCCGTAGACCTGGCTGAGGGGGAAGCCGAGTTCACGCGCGGCATACTGTAAGCCCTGCTGGGGCAGGTAGCCGTAGTGGTCCTGGAGTTCCTCCAGCACGGTCATGAGAGCGTCACGCTGGCCGCGATACTTGTCCAGAATGACCATCAGGTCGGCCGGCGGCGGCGCGAGCAGGGGGTCACCCTGGTAAATATAGCGGCGGGACGATAGGTCTTTCATAGGTGAGGTCATAGGTTACCCTCGACTCGCGTGTAGGGCAATCCCTCGCTGCCCGCCCTGGCGTGGGTCTGGCGACAACGGAGCGAATTGCCCTACACCGTCAATCTAGCACTGGTAACAGGGACAACACCGTTGTTGCCCCGGTCGGATACTTAACGTGCCCGACGATACGCCTTGTACTCCGGCTCCCAGACGGTCGTGTTGATGCGCTCTACCGTCTCCTCGTGCGACAGCTTGTCGGCGTGGCCGAGGCGCTGGGCTTCGAGGGCGACGGCGAGGGCGACCTTGCGCGAGACGTCGCGGATGCCTTCCAGGGCCGGGTAGAGCGACGCCGTCGGGTTGGTGCGGGCCGGCGACAACTGGCTCAGCGCGCGGGCAGCGGCGACGAACATGGACTCGGTCACGCGGCGCGCGCCACTCGCCACCACCCCAAGGCCGACGCCGGGGAAGATGAACGAGTTGTTGCACTGGCCGATGTAGTAGGTCGTGCCTTCGTAGTAGACGGGCACAAAGGGGCTGCCCGTAGCGACGATGGCGCGGCCCTCGGTCCACTGGAGCAGGTCGGCCGGCACGGCTTCGCTCTTGGAGGTCGGGTTGGACAGCGGGAAGATGACGGGCCGCTCGACGTACTGGGCCATGTCGCGCACCAGGGCCTCGTGGAAGGCGCCCGGCTGCGCGCCGGTGCCAATCAGGATGCCCGGATGGACATGGTGGACGACATCCTCCATGGTAATCATGCCCCGGTCCGCCACCTGCCAGCCCGCGATCTTGGCCTGGGGCTGGGCGTAGCGCTGCTTGAAGTCCTCCAGCCCGCCTCGGCCATCGTGGACCAGGCCCTGGCTGTCTACCAGCCAGATGGCCTGGCGGGCGTCGGCCTCGCTCATCCCCTCGTCCACCATCGCCACCACCAACTGGTCGGCGATGCCGGTGGCGGCCGAGCCGGCGCCGAGCATGACGATCTGCTGCCGGCTGAGCTTGGAGCCAATCGCGTCCGTGGCGGCCAGCAGGCCGGCCAGCGTCACCGCGCCGGTGCCCTGGATGTCGTCGTTGAAGGTGCACAGGCGGTCCTGGTAGCGGTCCAGCAGGCGGCGGGCGTTGCCCTTGGAGAAGTCCTCCCACTGGAGCACGACTTCCGGCCACTTGCGCATGACGGCCTGGACGAAGGCTTCGATGAAGTCGTCGTAGGCCTGGCCGCGCACCCGCTCGTGCTTCCAGCCGAGGTAGAGCGGGTCGTTGAGCAGGCCCTGGTTGTTGGTGCCCACGTCGAGGACGATGGGCAGCGTGGTAGCGGGGTCAATGCCCGCGCACAGGGTGTAGAGGGCCAGCTTGCCGATGGGGATGCCCATGCCGCCCACGCCGAGGTCGCCCAGACCGAGGATGCGCTCGCCATCGGTCACGACGATGACCTTGACATCGGGAATCGTCGTGTTAGCCAGGATGGCGTCGAGGTTGTCCTTCTCCTGGTAGGGGATGTAGAGACCATGCGGCCGCCGATAGAGGTGGCTGTACTGCTGGCACGCCGCGCCAACCGTCGGGGTGTAGACAATGGGCATCATCTCGGTGATGTGCTCCTGCATCAACCGGAAGAACAGGGTCTCGTTGCGGTCTTGCAGGCTCGCCAGGTAGATGTAGCGCTCAATGTCCGTCGGCTTGCGCTGGTAGTTCTCGTAGGTGCGCGCCAGTTGTTCCTCCATCGTCGTCGCATGCGGCGGGAGGAGGCCGAGTAACCCAAACTCACGCCGTTCCTCGTCACTGAACGCACTGCCCTTGTTCAGCCTCGGATGGGTGAGCAGGGCCAGACCCGACAATGAGACCTCCATCGTCTCCTCTTGCTGGGTCTTTTCAGGCATCACTGTCAACATTGCTGACTCCTTTGCGGCGCCTCTATTATTGGCCGCCTGTACCACGGAAACGGTTTATCCTGGGCGAAGCGGCTGGTTTCGCCCAGCCGTTCGCAAATCCACATAATCAGCTGTGGGGGCCCCAGGCTTAGTGCAATCCCCGCACCGGATGCGCCCGCACGAGCTTTTCCTCGCGCTTCTTGAGCGCCGCCGGGTGCCACAGATAGACGAACCAGTACACCGCGCCGACCAGGACCGCGCCGCCGATGATGTTGCCGAGGGTGACGGGGACCAGGTTGTTCACCAGGAAGCGGTCCCAGGTCAACAGCGGGTAGTCGGCGGCGGTCTTGCCGATGGTGGTCCAGAACGACGCGGGGGCGAAGTTCCGGATGAAGATGCCCATCGGGATAAAGTACATGTTGGCGATGCTGTGCTCGAAGCCGGCGGCGACGAAGGCGGCGATGGGGGGGATGATCGCCAGGATACGGTCGGTGGTTGTGCGCGCGCTGAAGGTGAGCCAGACGGCCAGGCAGACCAGGACGTTGCACAGGATGCCGAGGGCGATCGCCTGCACGAAGTCCAGCCCGACCTTGCCGTTGGCAGTCGAGAGGGCCGCCAGGCCGACCGCGCCCTTGCCAAAGGTGTACTGGCCGCTAGCGAAGACAAGGATGGCGGTGGCGAAGGCGCCGACAAAGTTGCCCAGGTAGACGATGAGCCAGTTCTTGAGCAGGGCGTTGGTGGTGACCTTGTGGTTGGCCCAGGCCATGACGATGAGGTTGTTGCCCGTGAACAGTTCGGCCCCGCCGATGATCACCAGAATCAGACCCAGCGAGAAGACGAGGCCGGCCAGTAGGCGCTGGACGCCGAAGGGGAGGGCGTCCCCGGCGCCCGCGACGGCGGTGGTCGAGAAGACCGCGCCGAGGGAGATGAACGCACCCGCCAGGATGGCGAGCACAAACTGCGTAACCCAATTGAGAGCAGCTTTCTTGACGCCAATTTGTTCGGCTTTAGCGGCCATTTCGGCTGGCAGCAGGGCGTCAAGGGTTAATTCGGTTGTCATTCGTGTCTCCGTCCGTGATTTCGGATTGTGTACAGCGGTGTACCACTGAAATCAGTTTGCGCCCCTAAAAGGGGCCTCACGCAGCCCACACGGGCGTCGGCGAGCGGGTGGGCGGGATGAGCAAAATGGGTTTCGCCAGGCGCGCGAGTTGATGGCGCGCACGATGCAGGCGGCTCTTGACCGCGTTCTCGCTCAGGCCGACGATGTGCCCAATCTCCTTATAAGACAGGTCATACCAGTAACGCAGCACGATGAGCTGGCGGCTTTGGGGCGACAGGTGGCGTAGCAGGTGCCGCAGCTCGCGGTCGCGTTCCTTGGTGAGGGCTGTCGTCTCCGGGTCCTGCGTCTGGCTGGACGGCTCATACGCCCCCATCCCCTCGATGTGCAAGACGCCCGCGTGGCGCAGTTGGTCAATGCAGATGTGGGCGGCGATGGAGAGCAGCCAGGTGCGGAAGGAGCGGGTGGGCTGGTAGGAGTCGAGATGCGAGTAGGCGCGCAGAAAGGTCTCTTGAGCGACGTCTTCCGCCTCTAACTCCGAGCCTAATAAGCGATAGGCGAGGTTATACACCGGGGCCTGGTAAGACTCTACCAGATGAGCAAATGCGGCCGGGTCCCCGCCAACGGCTTGCGAGACCAGGGTGTCCTCGGCGAGTTGTAACATGGAATCTCCTCAGCTATTGCGCCCCGCTATATCTTAATGCCATTTAACGCCCTGTGGGGTTAAGAGATGTATGCGCTATGGATAGAGGTCTTCACCTTCCCAGCAGTAAGGAAGCGTGTGTCGCAGACCTGACAGGTTTCAGAAACCTGTCAGGTCTAGTCTCGGACCAAGTTGCCAGCCGGGGTGGGAGCAGGAGGTAGGCAGCGCGAAGGACACAGGAAGGACGGTGCGTCCTCCTGTGTCCTTTATCACGCGGAACAAGTATGGTCCCTCTACAGACCTGACAGGTTTTGCAAAACCTGTCAGGTCTAGCGGGCTACAGCAAGCGGTTATCGTAGGAGCTGAGCACCTTGACGTAGTTGGCGCGCTCGAAGGCGGCGGGTTCGGCCACGGCGCGCTGGCTCATGCTGCCGCGCATCTGGGTGATGGACTCGTACTCGTGCTCGACCATCCACTTTTCAAGGTCGGCCAGGATGCTCGTGGCGTACTTAGGGCCGTACTCCAGCAGCGCCGAGGCCATCATGGTCACACTCGCGCCGGCCATGACGCCCTTGAGGACGTCCTGGGCGCGGTGGACGCCGCTGGTCAGGGCGAAGTCGGCCTGGACGCGGCCATACAGGATGGCGATCCAGCGTAGGGGCAGGCGCAGCTCGTCCGAGGTGCTCAGCACGAGGTTGGGCACGACGGTCAGGGTGTCCAGGTCGAAGTCGGGCTGGTAGAAGCGGTTGAACAGGACCAGGCCGTTAGCGCCCGCGTAGACCAGCCGGCGCGCCAGGTTGGGCAGCGCGGTGAAGAAGGGGCTGAGCTTGATCGCCAGCGGGATGTGGATGGTGTTGCGCACGTCGCGCACGAGCTGGACATACTCCTGCTCCATTTCCTCGCTGGTGATGTCGGGGTGGATGGGCAGGTTGTAGATGTTGAGTTCGAGGGCATCGGCGCCGGCCTGCTCGATGAGCCGGGCGTACTCGACCCAGCCGCCCGTGGAGATGCCGTTGAGGCTGCCGATAATCGGAATCCCCACCGTCTGCTTGAGCTTTTGAATCTGCTCAAGATAGACCTCGGGGCCGATGCTGTAGGTGCCCATGTCGGGCAGGTAGGTCAGGGCCTCGGCGTAGGTGTGGGAGGCGCGGCTGAGGTAGTGGTCCAGTTCGAGGCTCTCGTGGACGATCTGCTCCTCGAACAGGGAATACATCACCACGGCCGCCACCCCGGCGTCTTCCAGCCGCCGCACGGCGTCCAGCTTCTTGGACAGCGGCGACGCGGACGCCACGATGGGGTTCTTCAGGTTCAGGCCCAGGTAGGTCGTGGACAGGTTAGGCTTCATCATCTCTATCATGGCTTACCTCCGTCGGGGCGACGCGACGCCAGCAGAAGTCACACATGGGGTCACCATGCCCGAGGGTTTGAGTACGCTCCCAGACGAGTCCAGGGGGCAGTTTTGTGAAACGAACGTTATCCAGGTGGCAGAAGAGGGCGGTCAGTTCAGGCGCTTCGTAGGCGGCCAGGACTTCCTGGTAGAAGCAGTGGTGGACGTTGAAGGCCAGCCGGTCCGGGCCATCCTCAATCCGCTCGGTTTCCCAGCCCACGACTGGAAAGTCGCGCTGTAGGGTCAGGCGCCCGGCGACGCGGAGGAACAGGGCGGCCGGCAGATGCTTGAGTACGTCCAGCGGGTCGCGCTGGGCCACCAGACCCGCCTCCAGCAGCCGCGCTGTCTCCTTCAGGACGGCCGGCGTGGCGGCGCGGTCGGCCCGCAGGGTGCGGTAGAGGGCCAGGCCGGGCAGGATGTGGTATTCCAGGTGCCGACGCAGGGCCGGCTCCTTGAAGCGGGGCCGCTCGGCGTAGAGTTGGGCGTAGCGCGTCTGGACGCGCTGGGCCAGGATGGCGCCCTTGACGGGGCCGTGGCGCTCGGCTAGCTCGCGCTCCCAGACTTCGGCCTGGGGGTAGCTAGGCGGTTGACCGAGGCGCTGCGCCGCCAGGTAGCCGCCGATCGCGCCCGCGACGAGAGCAGGCAAGACCCCCTCCCAGGGGGAGCGGGAGGGCGCCTGGGCCTCAACCCCTGGCCTCTGGTCCCTGGTCGCGGCGGTAGACGAGGTGACGGTCATACGGCCTCAGTGCGCCAGGGCGACAGCGTGGCGCTGCGCCTTGCGGAGCGAGATCACGTGGTTGCGGATGTGCGCCGCGAGACTGGGGACGCGCTCCTCGACTGAGATAGCCTTCCCGCCCTGCTTGATCGGGAACTCCACGCGCCAATCGGGTATCGCGCGTAGGGCGTCGTCGAGCCGGACCTGGAACTCCGCGAGTTGGTCGGCCAGCGCCGGCATGGGCACAGCCGCGAACTCGCGGGCGGCCTGCTGGTAGAACGCTGGAAAGCGTCCCTCCAGCAGGGTGGGGGCGCGGCCCTGGCCCAGGGCCGAGGCGATGGCGACGTACTGGCGATGCCAGAAGACGAGGTGCGCCAGGACGGTGCGCGCCGTCTGGTCGCCGTCGGGCAGGTTCTCGTCCACACTGGAGAAGAGCCTGACGGCCTCGGCGACGACCTCCCCCAGCTCGGCCAGACTGCGCTCGTGTTGGGTGTTCATGGCTTGGCCTCCCGAAAAGAACCCCTCCCCTTGCCCCTCCCCTTACAGGGGAGGGGGAGGGGGTGGGGTCAGCGCCGTTTACTTAGCCTTGCTCTCGGCGTAGAGGGCGGCGAACTGGGCGTACATCTTCCAGCGCAGTTCCACGTCCTGCTGCGCTTGCTTGAGCAGTTCCTCGCTGCGGGCCTGGTCGCTCTGCATCAGCATGCGGTAGCGCGTCTCATTGAGAGCGTACTGCTGCATGGGGATGCTCGGCTCGCGCGAGTCGATCTGGAGCGGGGTGTGTCCCTGCTCGGCCAGGTCGGGGTTGAAGCGGTACAGCGGCCAGTAGCCCGCCTGGACGGCCAGCTTCTGCTGCTCCAGGCCCTTCTTCATGTCGAAGCCGTGGGCGATACAGTGGCTGTAGGCGATGATCAGCGACGGCCCGTCGTAGGCTTCGGCCTCCAGGAAGGCGCGCAGGGTGTGCTGGTCGTTGGCGCCCATCGCCACGCGGGCGACGTAGACATAGCCGTAGGACATCGCCAGCAGGCCCAGGTCCTTCTTGGGCATGCCCTTGCCCTTGGCGGCGAACTTGGCGACCGCCCCGCGCGGGGTGGACTTGGACGCCTGGCCGCCCGTGTTGGAGTAGACCTCGGTGTCGAGGACCAGGATGTTGACGTTGCGGCCCGAGGCGAGGACGTGGTCCAGACCACCGTAACCGATGTCATAGGCCCAGCCGTCGCCGCCGATGATCCAGACGCTCTTCTTGACCAGGGCGTCGGCGACCGAGATCAGGTTCGACACCAGGGCGGGCGTCTGGCCGTTGAGGCGGCCCTGCGCCCCCTGGAGGCGCTGCTTCAGTTCGGCCACGCGGCCGCGCTGGGTATGGATGCCGGCCTCGGTGGACTGGTCGGCGTTCAGCAGCGCCGCCACCAACTCCTCACCCACCAGGTTGGCGACCTGGGGCAGCATCTCGCGGGCGAACTCCTCTTGCTTGTCCAGTGTCAGGCGCATGCCGAGACCGAACTCGGCGTTGTCCTCGAACAGCGAGTTGGACCAGGCCGGACCGCGTCCCTCGGCGTTGACCGTGTAGGGCGTGGTGGGCAGGTTGCCGCCGTAGATGGACGAGCAGCC
>CAZFUK010000218.1:0-8315 GCA_964522005.1 uncultured Anaerolineales bacterium
CCACGGCCCGCTGCGCCCCGGCGTCCAGCAGCGCCCGCAGGATGACCGTCCCGTCGCCCGGCGCGCCGCCACCAATGTTGTCGGCCACATCGGCCAGGATGACCGGACCACGCGGCGCGGCCACCGCCCGGCGCACGGCCTCGTCCACCGGCTCGCCGCGATAGCGGGCCGCCTCGCGCTCGCCCCAGGCCACCTCGGCGCACTCGCGCGCCAGCCGCCGCGCCAGGGCGGCGTCGCCCCACGTCGTGGCGATGACGCTGACGCCGGTGTAGGGCGTGTCGGCGTAGGCGAAGCCGCCGTTGACGCTGATGTTGACCACGCGCGTGTCCTGTTCGAGCGCCTTGACCCGCGCATGCACCGGCGCGAGGGGTTCGCGTTGGGTCCAGGTCGCCAGCGCGCTGAGCAGGAGGGGCGGACTCTCGATGGCCTGGGCCGTCTTTAACCCCTCGTCCAGCATGCGGCACAGCGCGGCCCCGGCCTCCAGCCCGCGCTCGTAGGAGTCGATGTGCGGGTTCCAGTCGTTGGCGAACAGGGCGTCAGTGGCCTGGACCATGCGCGGGCTGATGTTGCCGTGCATGTCCAGGACCGAGACGATGGGGCAGTCCGGGCCGACCAGCGCCCGCGTCTGGACCATCAGGTCGCCCTCCGGGTCGTCCTCGTTGGCCGCCACCATCGCGCCGTGGAGCGACAGCAGCACGCCGTCCACGGGCAGGGCGGCGCGCAGGCGGGCCAGGAAACGCTCGCGCAACTCGGTGTAGGCCTCGGCGCTGACCATGCCCGACGGCATGGCCGCCGCGTAGAGCAGTGGGACGGCGGTGTAGCCCGCCTGCTCCAGCGTCTCCAACTCCGCGCCGATAGGGGTCCGCGTGCCGGCCATCTCGCGCAGCAGGGCCTCACCCTCATAGAGCGCCTGGTTGGCGAAGCCCGACAGGTCGGTGACGTCGGGCGCGAAGGTATGGGTCTCGTGGAGGAAACCGCCAATGGCGATGCGCTTGCTCGTCGGCATGGTCTAGACCTCGTCCAGGGGATAGAAGGGGCGGGGCAGCCGCCGGTGGGTAATCGTCTTGGGGTTGTGGACACTGGGCGCGGCGACGTTGATGATATGACCGGCGATGGCCTCGAAGCCCGACCGAAAGTGGACCGCGCTCTTGACACAGATATACCGCATCTGGCGGCAGTCCAGTCCCAGGTCGCGGCTGAAGGCCAGGTCCAGCGGCTGCATGCGCGCCGAGACGACAATCAAGTGGAGGCCGTCCTCCACCAGGTGCGCCGACGGCCCCAACCGCGCCGTGCCGCCCGCGTACATGGGGCCGTCGTAGCGGCTGACGCCGTCGCTCAGCGCCTCGACGCGCAGGGTCATGCGCACCGGCTCGCCCTGGAGGGGGGAGGCTTTCCCGCCGACATCCACGGTGATGGTCGCGCCGACGCCCGCCGCGTGGGCCGCCTGGGCCACTTCAGGGTCAGCCAGGTACAGGATGGCCGCGTCACGCAGGCCGCGCTCGCGGAACAGGCGCAGGACCGCCGTACTGTCGCCCGGCGCGCCGCCGCCCGTGTTGTCGTACTGGTCGGCCAGGATGGCCGGGTAGCGCCCCGCCGCTTCAATCATGTCGAGCGCCTCTTCGGGCGTCGGTACGTCCGCCTGCCACGTCGCCCGCTCGGCCCACAGCCAGTCGCCAAACTCGTCGGCCAGGCGGCGGGCCAGGGCCGGGTCGTTGTCGGTGACGACGACGACCCCCGCGCCTGTGAAGGGCAGGTCGGCCAGGTCGAAGCCGGTATGGACCGACGCCGTCAGCACGTCGGGCCGCGCTTTGAGGGCGTGCAGCCGCTCGATGACGCGGTTCATGGGCGGGTGGGCCGTGACCTGGCGGGCGGCGGCCCAACGCATGGGCAGGTGGCGGTGGGCCATGGTCGGCCGGGCGCCGCGTAGCGTCTTGACCATCACCTCGGCGCACTCGATGCCCCGCTCCGCGATGTCAGTGTGGGGGTAGTTCTCGTAGACGACCAGGGCGTCGGCCAGTTCGACCATGCCGGGCGAGATGTTGCAGTGGATGTCCAGGACGGCCATGACCGGCACGTCGGGGCCGACCACCTCGCGCACGCGGCGCAACTGGTCCGTCTCCATGCAGTCCACGCCCTCGGCCACGCCCGCGCCGTGCAACTCCAGCAGCACGCCATCCACCGGCAGGGCCGCCCGGAGCCGGTCAATGAGTTCGGTCACGAGCGTCTCGTAGACGCTGTGTGGCGTCGGTGCGGCCGGGTAGGCGAAGGTCCAGAGCAGGGGCAGTAGTTCGATGCCCTCGCGCTCGGCCACCTGCATAAAGCCCCAGATACCCCAGTTGACGCCGCGCATCTGGTCGAGCACGGCCGGCCCGCGCAGCAGACCTATGCCCGACTCCCAGTCCTGCATCAGCGTCGGGACCGGGCTAAAGGTACTCGTTTCGTGGAGGATGCCCCCCGTGGCGATGCGCATGTTAGCCTCCGAGATGTTCGTAGCGTGCCCGTGTAAACAGGGTCTGGAAGCCAAACCGTTCGTATAGGGGCCGCGCCTGGCCCTGGTAGAGCGTCTGCAAAAAGACGACGGGGCCGCCCTGGGCGTCGGCGTCGTTCAGCAGGCGCAGCAGGAGTGTGCCGGCGACGCGCTGGCCGCGAAACTGGGGAAACGTGCCGACATTGTAGACACAGCCCAGGCCCGCGCCGAGGAACAGGCTCATGACGCCGGCGATCTGCCCGCCGAGACGCCCGACGTAGTGGACGGCCGGCGCATGGACCACCACCTGGCGAAACGCGGCGCCAAAACCCGGCCAGTCGGCGGGGTCCGCGCCGAACGAGAGGTTGTAGCAATCAATGTAGGCCTGGACGGCCTCCGCGTCGCCTGGGCCGAACGTCCCCACCTCGACGGCGGGATTGGGCGGAGGCGGCGCTACGCCGGGCGTGTAGACCATCCAGGCTTCATCCCCACGATGGCTGAAGCCGTGGGCCAGCAGCCGCTCGCCCAGGTCCGAGGGGCTGTCCAGCGGGCCGAGTTGGAAACTGGGCCGCCGCCCGCGCCCGCTCAGTTCCCGGCTGCCCCGCTGGATCACGCTGTCCACCTGCGCCGCGTCCACCTGGACCTGGGCCACATGGTTGCGGAACATCCCCCCAATGAGACGGTCGGTGATGACGGTCGCGCCGGGCACGTCGAGGCGGGCAAAGCCGGGCCAGCGGCCGAGAAAGCCGTAGTGCGCCTCGATGAGCGTCGGGACCAGGTTGGGCGAGTGAGCCAGCATGGGCGGATTGTAGCAGGGAGAGCGGTGGGGGTCAAGTCATTGTCGACATGTGGCAGTTCGAATAAGAAACTTGACAGCGGCGGGAGCGGCTGTTATAGTGGGATAGGAACCTGACCCCCCTAGCCCCCTTCCCCCGCAGGGAAGGGGGAGCCGTAGGGGTGAGGTCACCTCGCCTCTACACCCCTCCCTTCTAGGGGAGGGGTGGGGGAGGGGTGGATTCTCAGAGGAGGACAGCATGGTCAACGGAGCGGGCCTGGCGGAGTGGGTCGCCCGGCTGGTCAGCATCCCCAGCGTCTCGCCGGATTTCGCGGGTCCCCGCGCGGGCGAGACGGGGGAGGCGCGGCTGGCGGCGGCGGTGGCGGAGTGGTTCGCGGCGTTCGGCGGCGAGGTCTACTGGGATGAGGTCTTCCCCAACCGCCGCAACGTGGTGGGCGTCTGGCGCGGCGAGTCGGACCACTGGGCGGCGCTGGACGTCCACCTGGACACGGTGAGCGTCGAGCAGATGACGAGCGACCCGTTCGCCCGCCGCGTCGAGGGCGGGCGGGTCTATGGCCGGGGCGCGGTGGATACCAAGGCCAGCCTCGCCATCGCCCTGGCGCTGCTGGAGGAGTGGCACAGGGCCGGACGGCGGCCGGGCGTCAACCTGGTCCTGGTCGGCACGGTGGACGAAGAATCGGGTGGTGGGGGAGCGGCCGCCTTCGCCCGCTGGGTCCGCGCCCCAGGCCTCGCCCTGGACACGCTGATGGTAGCGGAGCCGACGCTGTGTACCCCTGTCTACGGCCACAAGGGCGCGTCGCGGGTCGAGGTGATTGTCCACGGCCGCGCCTCGCACTCGGCCCAGCCGCACCTGGGGCAGAACGCCATCACCGGCGCGGCCGGTCTGGTCGTCGCCCTGGATGGGGAACACCAGCGCCTCCAGGCGGGGCCGGCCCAGACGGCCCTGGGCAACGGGACGCTCAGCGTCACCCTCATCCAGGGTGGCATCGGCCTGAACATCATCCCGGACACCTGCCGCTTCTCGGTGGACCGCCGCACGGTGGCGGGCGAGGACACGGCGGCGGTGACGCAGGGGCTGCGCGACCTGGTGGCCCGCGCCGCGACCCTGCCCAGCGAGGTCCAGCTCATCCGCGAGTACCCCGCCTTCTATCAGCCGCCCGATAGCCCCTGGCTACACGAATTGGTCGAGTGGTCGGGCCAAACGCCGACCGTCGCGCCCTATGGCACCAACGCCTGGGCCTACGGCGGGCTGGCGCGGGAGACGGTGGTCATGGGACCCGGCTCGATTGCCCAGGCCCACGGGGCCGAAGAGTGGATTGAGATTCAGGAGTTGGAGAAGATGGCGGACATTTACCGCCGCTGGTGGAGGGCAGACTGATGGAGCCGTTGAATGTACGGGACTTTGAGGCGCTGGCGCGCGAGAGGATGGAGCCGACCGCCTGGGACTACTTCGCGGGCGGGGTGGAGGACGAGTTCTCCATCACCGACAACGAGGCGGCCTTTCGGCGGGTGAAGCTGCGGCCGCGCATGCTGGTGGACGTGACCCAGCGCGACCTGTCCACCACCGTCCTCGGCACGCCGCTGGCCTTCCCGGTCATCCTCGCGCCCACGACCTACCAGCGCCTCGCCCACCCGGACGCCGAGTTGGCCGTGGCGCGGGCGGCGGCCGCCCACGGCGTGGTGGCCTGCTTCGGCACCGGCAACCACTACAGCATCGAGGAAATCGCCGCCGAGGTCAAGGCGCCGCTCTGGTTCCAGCCCTACTGGTACGGCAATCGAGCGGTGATCGAGCGGCTGGTGCGCCGCGCCGAGGACGCCGGCTGCCGCGCCCTGGTGGTGACGGTGGACGCGAGCTACGCGGCCCGCCGCGAGCGCCAGTTGCGCCGCAAGCTCATCGTGCCGCCCGACATCGAGCAGCGCAACCTGGTCGGCATCGGCCTGGAGGAGCGGACCGTCACGACCGACTCGGGCACGCCGCCCATTATCGCCGCGACCGGCGGCTTCATTGCCCTGGTCTGGGACGACATCGCCTGGCTGCGCCGCATCACCCGTCTGCCCCTGCTCATCAAGGGCATCCTGACCGCCGAGGACGCGGTCATGGCGGTGGAACACGGCGCGGAGGGCATCGTGGTCTCGAACCACGGCGCGCGCCAGGTAGACACGGTGGTTACGTCCATCGAGGCGCTGCCCGAAGTGGTGGACGCCGTGGGCGGCCGGGCCGAGATTCTGCTGGACAGCGGCGTGCGGCGGGGCATCGACGTGCTGAAGGCGCTGGCGCTGGGGGCCAGGGCGGTCATGATTGGCCGGCCGTTCCTGTGGGGGCTGGCCGTGGGGGGCGAGGCCGGCGTGCGCCAGATTCTCCAGATTTTCCGCGACGAGATTGATACCAATATGACGCAACTGGGCCGCCCGACCATCGCCAGCATTGACCGGACGATGGTCAAGGTCCCGACGGATTGGACAGGAGACCCTCATGCGCGCTAGACGGCTCTTCGCCAGCCCGGGCCCGACGTTGGAAATCCGCGAGATTGAGCTACCCGAGCCAGGGCCGGGGCAGGTCCTGGTGCGCGTGACGCACTCGTATGTCAGCGCCGGGTCGGAGATGAACTTCTTCCGCGTCAACCCGCCCGGCTCTCAGGCCGAGGCGCGGCCGCTCGGCTACATGACGGTGGGCCGCGTAGAGTACGTGGGGGAGGAGGTGAACGGGTTCAAGGTGGGCGACCGTGTCCTGACTTCCGGCCTGCACGGCGACCGCCACCTGGTGGACCCGCATGACCAGGGCCACACCGACTGGTACATCGAGCGGCTGGACGACGCGGTTCCCGACCGGGTCGCCGGCTTCGTCATCCTGGGCGATGTGGCGCTCCATGGCGTGCGCCGCGCCGGGCTTCAGATTGACGAGTCGGTGGCCGTCTTCGGCGCGGGCCTCATCGGCCAGTTGACGATTCAGTTCGCGCGGCTGTCGGGGGCGTATCCGGTGATCGCCGTGGACATGTTCGACCGCCGCCTGGAGCTGGCCCGGCTCAGCGGCGCGACGCACGTCGTCAACGCCCGCGAGACCGACCCGGTCCAGGCGGTGCGCGACATCACAGGCGGCGCGGGGGCCGAGACGCTCTTCCACTGCACGCCCACGCCGTCGGTGCTGCAAACCCTGCTCAGCGCGGCCGCCGAGCGCGGCGTCATCGTCCTGTCGGGCAGCGCGCCGGGCACGGCGGAGATTGGCCTGCAAGTGGAACTGCTGCGCCGCGAGTTGACCATCGTGGCGAACTACGAGGCCGGGCTGACGACGCCCCACCCCTACTGGCCGTGGACGCGCCAGCGCAACCGCCGCGCCTGCCTGCGTATGCTCCAGTCGGGCGAGCTAAAGCTCGACCCCCTCGTGTCGCACGTCGTGCCGGCCGAGCAGGCTCAGGCGATGTTCGAGATGATGGGGCGCGGCGGCGACGACTGGATGGGCGTGGCGTTTACGTGGGAGTAGCCGGCAGGCGGATGATAGAGGTCGTTAATTGAGCTAACTCCCCTGGTGGCGGATGCCCACCAGGGGAGTTGTTATTTGTGGCAACTTTGCCCTGTTACCCTCTAGACAAAACGGAAGAATTGCTGTAAAATCCAATGACAGAAGTGACATTATGCTGTTAAGTCACTTTCCTTGTGAGGCTAATAGGAAGGAGCCGACTCGTGAAGACGACTATGACAGAGGGGGTGGAAGTTCACTTGAATGGGCATAGCGCCAGCGCCACGCCTGGCCCGGCGGTGAGAGTGAACGGGGCGTATCAGTATCCACAACTGTACGATGTGGTGCAGGCGTTCATCGCGCTGGACGGTCACCCGGCCCAGGACGAGCAGCTGGTCTACCAGATGATGGGCCAGCGGCTGCATGATCTGCTGGCGGGGATTCGACAGGCCGAACTGCTGGGCTACAGCCGCGACGACATTCTCCAGGTCATCGCCCCAGCCCGGGCAGTGCACGCCCAATCGCCGTTTATTCGGCGGGTCCAGGTCTGGCCGCGCGGGTACCCTGGCGATTTTGAGACGGTCGAGTACATGTTCGAGTCGCGGGATCGAGCGGCGCCGGGCACCCTGGCCGCTCTCGTGGAACACTACGCGCTGACATCGCCCATCGTGCAGCAGCACCGCAACAAGCTGGCCTGGCAGGCGGCCAGAGTCCTCGAGGTCGTGTCCGGTCGAAGTGGCGAGGCGCGCGTCCTGTCGGTCGCCTCGAACAGCGCACGCGACCTGCGCAGTATCCAGCCCGCGCTCAGGTCGTTGGGGACCCGCGTCTACCTCAACGACGCCGATCCCAACGCGCTCGCCCATACGCTGCACGCGCTCCAGAGCCTGGGTGACAGAGTCGAGGTCATTCCGGGTGTCGTCTTCGTCGCCGTCGGGGCGTTCCACAAGTTCGCCCCCTACGATGTGGTCCTGACGGGCGGCCTGTTCGACTACCTCACCGATGAGCAGATCACCCGGCTGCTGCCCAGGCTGTTCAGTGTCGTCGCGCCGGGTGGCCGCCTCCTCTTCACCAACCTGCTGCGGGGCAACTGGCAGCGCGTCTGGATGGAGTACCTGGGTAACTGGTCCGTCCGCTATCGCTCGGTAGACGACATCCGCTCGCTCATCGGCCAGAGTGGTTTGCCGGACGTGGCCCATGTCACCATCTCAGCCGACCTGACCGGCTTCGCCGGGCTGGTGGAGATCACCAAGACCGCGACCCGCGCCTGACGACGGCCTACCGACTACCGACTACCGACTACTGACTACCGACGACCGACGACTTCGTACTGCTTCTGGATAGTGGGGATGAGGTACTCGGTAAACGCACGCTGGGCGTCGTAGTCGGGCCGCCAGCCCCAGTCGCGGCGCGCGGCGCTGTCGTCAATCGCCTCGGGCCAGGTGTCCACGATGGCCTGGCGCTTGTTCTCGCCCTGGAAGGAGACCGCCGCGTCGGGGAAGGCGTCGCGCACCAGGCGGGCGATGGCCTGGGCCGACAGGCTGAACCCCGTCACGTTGTAGACGTGGCGGGTTAACTGTTCGCGCGGGGCGCGGGCGATG
>CAZFUK010000219.1:0-7574 GCA_964522005.1 uncultured Anaerolineales bacterium
GTCGGTCGTCGACGCCCACTGCCTGCTCGACTCGCGGCTGCCCCAGGGCGAGCCGGTCGGCCGCGTCGTCGCCCACTACGCCTTTCGCTACGCCGACGGCGAAACGCTACGTGTGCCGATCCGCGAACGCTTCGAGATTGGCGTCGTGCCCGAACCCTGGGGCCAGGTCTGCTTCATCGCCGTCCCCGACACGGGCAACTATCTCATCCCTCGCTACGCCGGCGCGTGGGCCGAGACGGGGGAACGGCAGTCGGAAGTAGGCCAGGGGCGGCCCGCCAGCCTCTACCTCTGGGCGTGGCAGAACCCCCATCCCGACCGCCTCCTGGACAGCCTGGTCCTGGAGCCGACCGACCGCCGCGTGGTCGTCGCCGCCGTCACGCTGGGCCATGCCGCCGAGGACCCGCTGGCCGAGCCGGACAAGCGCGTGGTCCAGATAGTCCTGCCCCGCCCTGAAGATGCGGGCCGCCCCTTTGGCCCCGGCCCGTGGGAGGGCGCCGGCCCTAGTCTCCGGGTCGAGGTGGACCGGGGCCTCGCCGGCTACCCCTACCCCGTCACGCCCGTGACCGACGCCCTGCTGGACGACCTGCTCAAGGGCTGGGGCGAGCCGCTTGCCAACGCGAGCAGCCCGGCCTATGTGGATGTGGCGGCCATCCCGTCGGCCACGCTGACGGTCAAGCACGGCGACGAGACACTGGGGCAGGCGCGCTGGGGCGACCTGGACGAGCGGGGCCGGGTGGAGACCGAGCGCGTCCACCTGGAGATTGTCGAGCATGGCCGCAACTGGGTCTTCACCACCGTTGTGGACGACGCGACGGGCCAGCCGATTCCCTGCCGTGTTCACTTCCGCTCGGCCCACGGAGTCCCGTACCAGCCCCACGGCCACCACGACCATGTCTTCTCCAACCTGGGCACCTGGCACATTGACGTCGGCGGCGATCTGCGGCTGGGCCAGCTCAGCTACGCCTACATTGACGGCCGCTGTCAGGGCTGGCTGCCGACGGGCGATGTCGTCGTGGACGCCGCGCGGGGCTTCGAGTATGAGCCGCTGCGGACGCGGGTCCAGATACAGCCGGGCCAGCGCGAGCTGACACTGCGCCTCAAGCGGATGGCGGACATGAACCGCGAACGCTTTTTCAGCGGCGACACCCATGTCCACTTCCTCTCGACCCAGGGGAGCCACACGGAAGCGGCGGGTGAAGACCTGAACGTGGTCAACCTGCTTCAATCCCAGTGGGGCCACCTGTTCACCAACACCGAAGAGTTCACCGGGCGGCCGTCGGTCTCGCCGGATGGTCGAACCATCGTCTACGCCACGCAGGAGAACCGCCAGCACCTGCTCGGCCACCTGACACTGCTCGGTCTCAAGACGCCGGTCATGCCCTGGTGCTCCGACGGGCCGGACGAGGCCGAACTGGGCGGCAATCTTGAGACGACGCTGTCCCACTGGGCCGACGAGTGCCACCGCCAGGGCGGCACGGTCGTCATCCCGCACCTGCCCAACCCCAACGGCGAGCCGGCCGCGCTCATCGCTACAGGCCGCGCCGACGCCGTCGAGATGCTCCAGTTCAACCCGTACTTCCACCTGGAGTACTACCGCTATCTCAACGCGGGCTACCGCCTGCCGCTGGTCGGCGGGACGGACAAGATGTCGAGTGACGTGCCGCTGGGTCTCTACCGTACCTACGTCTATCTTCCGCCCGACCAGGAGTTTACCTACGACAACTGGCTGCGGGCGCTGCGCGGCGGCAACACCTTCCTGAGCGGCGGGCCGCTGCTGCGCTTCAGCGTGGACGGCCAGCCTATGGGCAGCACGCTGCGGCTGGGCCGCGACGGCGGCACAGTCGAGGTCGAAGCCGTGGCGGACTCCATCTTCCCGGTCCATACGCTGCAAGTCGTCATGGGCGGGCAGGTGGTGGCGGCGACCGAGGAGGCGGCGGGAGCGCGGCGGCTGACGCTCCGCACGCAGGTCAAAGTGGACGGGACCACCTGGCTGGCGGCGCGGTGCAGCGGCCCCGGCTACACGGCGCGGCCCCATCACGATGGCTGGTCGCGCGGCGTCTTCGCCCACACCTCGCCCGTCTACGTGGCATGTGGCGGCGAGTACAATCTGGTCAATCGGGAGACGCTCCAGTATATGCTGACGCTGATTGACGGCAGCCTGGCCCATATCCGCCGCCGGGTGCCCGCTACCCCGCGCGTGCCGGTGACCCACCACCACGGCGAGCCAGACCACCTGGCGTTCCTGGAGCGTCCGTTCCGCGAGGCGCAGGCCGCCCTGCATCGACGTCTGCACGAGTTGGGGCTGCCCCATTAACCCGTGGGTCAGCTTGAGAGGAGCACCATGACGAGTGAGCCGGTGATGTCGGTGATTGTGCTGGTGGATCGGCAGCGCGAGCGCGGCGAGAGGTGCCTCAGCCGCCTGCTGAGCCAGAGCATCATCGCGCAGCTTGAGATTCTGCTACTCGATTTCGCCGCGTCGGATCTGCCACCCCTGAGGGGGAGCGACCACCCCTCGGTGCGTGTCGTGCCTATGACGTATGACAAGGGCTTTGGCGGCAGCCGCGCGCTGGGCGTGCGCCTGGCCCGCGCGCCGATTGTGGCGTTCATCGAGGAGCATGTCACCGTTCGGCCAGGCTGGGCCGAGGCGACGCTACGGGCGCATCAAGGGGCGTGGGCGGGCGTCGGTCCGGAGGTCCACAATCCAGCGCCCGACCTCCCCTTGGTCAACCTCATCTTCCTGACCGGCTTCAACGCCTGGACGGCCCCCATGCCGGCCGGCGAAACCCGCCAGATTTCGAGCCAGAACTCGGCCTTTAAGCGCGACATCCTGCTGCGCTACGATGCCGACCTGGACCGCCTGCTGGAAGCGGACATCCTGCTCCAGTGGCGGCTGCGTGAGGACGGGTATAAGCTCTACCAGACGCCCGACGCCAAGATCGAGCACGCCTCGGAGATGAGCCTCCCTATCATTATGGAGGGCTACTACTGGGTCATGCGCTACTTCGCGCCCGTCCGCGCCGAGATCTACCACTGGTCGCCGCTCAAGCGCGTCGTGCGGCTGTTGCTGACCCCGACCGCGCCGTTCTACCGTACGGCCAAGGTCATCGTGGGCCTGGGCCGCCGCCGCTCCCCTTACTTCTGGACGGCCGTGCGGGGCGCCGGCGCCATCTTCATCTCGCATATCGGCGGGGCGGCGGGCGAGGCGACGGGTCTGCTCAGCGGGCGGCCGCCTAGTGACCACCGCTTCCTGGTCTATGAGATGAACACCCAGCGTGCTTTCCCCACCGCGAGTCAGGACTAGACCGCATGCCCCTGGTATCCGTTGTCATTCCAGCCTATGAGTCGCATCGGACGCTCGCGCGGTGCTTACAAGCGTTACGCGGACAGTCGTGGCGCGACTTCGAGGTCGTGATTGTGGATAGCAGTCCTACCGAGCGGAGCCAGGCCGTCGCCGCCGACTTCCCGGAGGTCCGCTACCTGCGGCACCCCGGCCGCCTGCTGCCTTTCGCCGCGCGTAACATGGCGATCCAACTGGCCCAGAGTGATATTCTGGTCAGCCTCGACCCGGACGTTTACGCCGCCGAGGATTGGCTGGCGCGCCTGGTGGCCTGTCACCGCCAGCGCGGCTCGGCGGTAGCCGGGGCGGTGACGTGCCACCGGCACAGTCTGCTCGACTGGGGCGCCCACTTCTGCAAGTATCACGAGGGCCTGCCCTACCAGGCCGCCGGGCCGATCGCGTCGGCCGCGTCCGCCAGCCTGCTCTTCACGCGGCAGATGTATACGACGGTCGGGCAGTTTCGGGACGACCTGTTTTGCAGTGATTACCTGTTCACGGCCGCCCTGGTCCAGCGGGGCTACTCCATCTGGTTCGAGCCGGCCGCCGTCGTCAGCCACGACCACCCCGTGACCTGGCGGACCTATCTCCGCGAGCGCTACCAGCGCGGCGAGGAGTATGGGCGGGTGCGAGTCCAGGCCGGGCAGTGGTCGAAGCCGAGGACGCTCCTGTGGGCCGCCTGTTCCATACTGCCGCTGCGATTGGCGCATTTGCTCATCAAGACGGGGCGGACGGCCCGCGCGGGCGGCGCACTAGGCTGCTATCTAAGGGCGCTGCCCGCTACCGCCCTGGGCTTCGCGGCCTGGCTGCTGGGCGAAGCCGCCGCCTATTCGAATACCCTACGACCGTCGGGCGCTAGAGCAGGGGATAGTCCCCTGTCATCGCAAGTTTGAGGGAGGAGTTAGCATGTTAGACCAGACCGAGCTTCAGAACTACATTAACGGCGCGTGGCGGCGTTCCTCGGCCACCACCTACTTGCCGGTCACCAATCCCGCCACCGCCGAGACGATGACCCAGGTGCCGCTCTCCGGGCGCGACGACGTGGACGCGGCGGTCCAGGCAGCCCAGGCCGCCTTTGTGGAGTGGCGGCAGACGCCGGCGACGGACCGCATCCAGTACCTGTTCAAGCTCAAGACCCTGCTGGAGGAGCACTTCGACGAGATTGCCCGCCTGACGGTTCAGGAGTGCGGCAAGACGCTGGGCGAGGCCCAGGGCGAGTTGCGGCGCGGCATCGAGAACGTCGAGGTGGCGTGCGGCATCCCCTCGATGATGCAGGGCTACAACAGCGAGGACATCGCGCGGGGCATTGACGAGATCATGATTCGGCAGCCCGTGGGTGTCGTCGCCGCCATCACGCCGTTCAACTTCCCCGGCATGATTCCGCTGTGGTTCCTGCCCTACGCCGTCGCGTGCGGCAATTGCTTCATCCTGAAGCCATCCGAGCGAGTGCCGATGACCATGAGCCGTGTCTTCGACCTGATAGATCAGTTGGGCCTGCCGCCGGGCGTGGTCCAGTTGGTCAACGGGGGCCGCGAGACGGTGGACGCCCTGCTCGACCACCCCGGCATCCGCGCGGTCTCCTTTGTCGGGTCGTCCGCCGTGGCGCGCTATGTTTACAGCCGGGCGGCAGCCAACGGCAAGCGGGCGCAGTGCCAGGGCGGGGCCAAGAACCCCGTGGTGATTCTGCCCGACGCCGACATGGAGACGACCACGCGCATCCTGGCCGACTCGTCCTTTGGCTGCGCGGGCCAGCGCTGTCTGGCCTCGTCCATCGCCATCACGGTCGGCGGGGCACGCTCGGCCTTTACCCAACAGATGGCGGAGGCGGCGACCTCGCGCAAGGTGGGCTATGGCCTGGAGGCGGGCGTCGAGATGGGGCCGGTCATCACGCAGGAGAGCCGGCAGCGCATCGAGCGGCTGATTGGGCTGGGTGAGAACCAGGGGGCGCGGGTGGTCGTGGACGGGCGCGGGGCGCGGGTGCCGGGCTATGAGGGCGGCCACTTCGTCAAGCCGACCATCCTTGACGACGTGGACCCCGCCAGCGAGATCGCCCGCACCGAAATCTTCGGTCCGGTGCTGAGCCTGATGCACGTCCAGGACGTGGACGAGGCCATCGCCCTCATCAACCGGGGCAGCTATGGCAACATGGCCTGCCTGTTCACCAGCAGCGGCGCGGCGGCACGGAAGTTCCGCTACGAGGCGCAGGTGGGTAACGTCGGCATCAACGTCGGGGTGGCGGCGCCCATGGCGTTCTTCCCGTTCTCCGGCTGGAAGGATAGCTTCTTTGGCGACCTGCACGGCCAGGGCAAGGACGCGATTGAGTTCTACACGGAGAAGAAGGTGGTCGTGGAGCGCTGGCCCAAGGAGTGGTCGCGCAAGTTCTAGGCGACGCGGGACGGAGGACGCAGGACGGCAGACGGAGGATGGAGGATTCAAGATTGAGAACCGACGCTGCCAGTTGAGGGCGGACGCCGGTGACGGGAAGGGATAGTGTATGAGGCAAGATACAGCGGCGGGGAGACGGACAGGTGAAGTAGGCCAAACATCCGTCCTCCGCCTGGGCAACGCCCCCTGCTCGTGGGGAACGCTGGAGTTTGAGGGACTGGCGGGCGAGCGGATTGACTACCCGCAGATGCTAGATGAGCTGCGTGACACGGGCTACGCGGGGACGGAGTTGGGCGATTGGGGCTACCTTCCCACCGAGGCGGGGGCGCTCAAGCGCGAGCTGAGCGGCCGGGACCTGACCCTTACTGGCGCCTTCGTGCCCGTCGCGCTCAAGGACCCATCCGCCCACGGCCCCGGCGAGGCGGCGGCGCTCCAGGTCGCGCGGCTACTGGCGAGCGCGGCCGAGCCGGCCTCCGCGCCGTTCCTCGTCCTGGCCGACGCCAACGGGACCGATCCCGTGCGCACCCAGCACGCCGGCCGCGTCGCACCGACCATGGAGCTGAGCGCGGCGGAGTGGCGCGTCTTCGCCACGGGCGCCGAGGGGATCGCCCGACGCGTGCGGGACGAGACAGGGCTGCGGACCGTGTTTCACCACCACTGCGCGGGCTACGTCGAGACGCCCGATGAGATCGCCCACTTCCTCGACCTGACCGACCAGACCCTACTGGGTCTGGTCCTGGATACGGGCCACTATGCCTATGGCGCGGGCGCTGATACGGCGGAGGTCGTCCTGGATGGGTTGAACCGCTTCGCCGCGCGCCTGTGGTACGTCCACTTCAAGGACTGCCAGCCGGCCCTCGCGGCCCAGGCCCACGCCGAGGGGTGGGACTACTTCGAGGCGGTGCGGCGCGGCCTGTTCTGTGAACTGGGCCAGGGCCTGGTGGATTTTGGCGCCGTCCTGGCCTGGCTGCGGAGCCACGACTACCAGGGCTGGATTACCGTAGAGCAGGACGTGCTGCCAGGTATGGGTGCGCCCCGCGAGAGCGCGGCCCGCAACCGCGAGTACCTCCGCGGCCTGGGGCTATGAGCTTTCTTAACCAATTCTCAGTGTTGCGCTGAGCTTTTTGGCCTCTCCTCTGCTATTATAGTATAGACACCTTTCCAGACACCCTTCTTTGAGGAGAGCTATGTCTATCCGAGCCGGTCTTGCTGGGATAGTCTGTTTGATTCTGCTGAGCCTGAGCGCGCCGTCCGTCGGCGCGCAAGAGCCAACGCCTGAGGTCGGGACGGCGCCCCGCGTCTCCTTACAGGCGCGCCCCCTGGACCAATTCGCCCCCGACGTGGTCGCCTATCTGGCCGAGCGCGAGGGGGTTAGCGGTGTGGCCATCGCCGTTCCGTCGCTCGGCGTGGTCTACACGACCGACACCACGGCTACCTTCCACCTGGCGAGCGTCTCCAAGGTCATGATCATGCTGACGCTGCTCGACCAGGCGGCCCAGCGTGGCGAAGACCTGACGCCCTACCAGGCAGCGCTGCTGGAGCCAATGATCATTGACAGTGATAACGACGCCGCCGACGCGCTCTGGGAAGGCGTGGGAGGCGGCGACGCCATCGCCTCCTACCTCCAGGGCGCGGGGATTGAGGGCATTCAGCCGGACCCGGAAGGCTATTGGGGCGCCAGCCTCGCCTCCCCCGATGCCCTGGCGATTCTCCTGGCGCGTCTGATTCAGGGCGAGACGCTGGACGAGCGCTACCGCGCCGTCGCCATCCACCTCATGAGCGAGGTCCACCCTGACTGGCGCTGGGGCGCCACGGCGGGCCTGTTGCGAAATTTCTACAGATTCCTGCTGGCCTG
>CAZFUK010000219.1:7584-8308 GCA_964522005.1 uncultured Anaerolineales bacterium
CCACGGCGGGCCTACCCTCCGACTTGCCGCCCGACTGGACCATTGGCGTCAAGGACGGCTGGAATCCTGCTGATGATGGCTGGTGGGTCACCAGCGTCGGCTTCTTCCTGCCCGGTGACGAGCGCCTGGGCTATACCCTGGCGATTCTGACCAACGAGCAGCCGTCGTGGGACTACGGCGAGGAGACCGTGGAGACGGTCGCGGCCATGCTCCATGACCACATGGCTCTCGTTCCCGCCCCGTACGAGGAGCGCCTGCCCTACTAACCCCTGGCGCCGAGGCCCACATGACCGAACCCCCCCGGGACAAAGAGACGACATAACTAGCGCATGGCGGTTGCCAGACGGAGGGCCTCTTCGCGCGGTGCGACACCTTCGATGCGCAGCGTGACGTTCGCCTGCTCCCAGACCAGCGTATTCCCAGCCAGTCGGAGCGTCTCCTGGCGAATCTCTCCCTGGCGGTCACGGTAGAAGAAGGCATGGGGCGCGCCGGCCAGCCAGAAGCCGCGCCAGCCGTTGATACGCACTTCCTCAATCGATGTGCGGGCGTCAAGCAGCTTGCCCATCAGGACAGAGTTGGTCTCGCCCCGGAACTGGGTGATGATCACGGCGACCCCACTGAGCGATGAGACGGGCCAGCCGGGCCGCGCGCCATAGACCAGGGAGACGCGCCCGCCTGACGGGTCGGTGTCGAACAGGACGGCGTCGGGCTGGCCCAGCGCTTC
>CAZFUK010000220.1:0-2284 GCA_964522005.1 uncultured Anaerolineales bacterium
CCTCGTCTACGACCTCTACGGCCTGACGGAGGCGGAGATTAAGCTGGTCGAGGGTTGACGGAGGACGGAGGACGGAGGACGGGAGGGGTGTATCACCGGTTGGGAGGGGCGTATCACCGACTGGGGGTTCCTGTCCTACCGACTAGGCGTTCCTGTCTCACCGATTAGGGGTCCCTGTCCTGCCGACTAGGCGTTCCTGTCTCACCGATTAGGGGTCCCTGTCCTGCCGACTGTGGGTCCCTGTCTCAGTGAATGACGAACAAGACTCATATAACAAGACTCATCTAACCAGACCCACCGAACAAGACCCACCCAACCAGACCCAGCGGCGGGGCGGTGGCTTCCCCCTGGTGGCCCTGAATGGCCCTAAGATTGCTTTAGTCCGCCAGAAATCATCAAACCCCTGCCCCAGCCGAGGCAGGTAGGTAGAGGATAGGATGGCTGATCATACCGCGGCGGCGTCTTCCCTGCCCCCGCAGGACAAGTTCCTGACCTTGCTCCAGGCCCTGCTCGCCATTCCGGCCACCGAGGTCAAGTCGGCGCTGAACCAGGCCGGGCAACTGGTGGCCGAAGCGTTTGACGCCGATAAGGTGGATGTGCTCTTACACGACGCCGCCACGGAGACGCTGGTAGCCGTGGGCGTGAGCGAGACGCCTATGGCCGCGCACGAGCGGGCCAGCGGGCTGGATCGCTTGCCCCTGGCGAATGGCGGGCGGGTCGTGGATGTCTTTCAGACCGGGCAGCCCTACCTCCACGGCCACGTGGACCAGGACGCCGCAGTGCTGCCAGGCTTTCGCGTCGAGTTGGGCATCCGCTCCATGGTGGCCGTGCCCATCGAGGTGAACGGGACGCGGCGCGGCTGTCTCAGCCTGGCCTCGGCCCGCGCGGGGGTGTTCAGGGACGAGCAACTGCCCACCTTCCAGGCGGTGGCGCACTGGGTGGGCCTGGTGCTGCATCAGGCCGAGTTGGTGGAGCGCGTGGCGGCCGAGACGGCCGAGCGGACGCGGCAGCGCGCCGCCGACGAACTCATCGCCGTGCTGGCCCACGACTTCCAGAACCACCTGACCCCCCTCTACAGTGGCATTCAGCTTCTGCTGCGCGGCGCTAACCGTGAGGGACGCACGACGGAGGCGCGGACCGCCCGGCTGGTCGAGGAGAGCGCCAAGCGGCTGCGTGGTCTGGTCGAGGACTTGCTGGACTCCAGTCGGCTGGAGCGAGGACTGTTTGCGCTGGCGCTCCAGGAGGTGGACCTGGCCGAGTTGGCGCGGGAGACCGCCGGCGTGCTGGCCTCCGCCGACGCGCCCATTCGGGTCTGGGCGGCCCAACCCGTGCCCCTCGTCGTGGACCCGGCGCGCATCCGCGAGGCGCTGGAGAACCTGCTCGCCAACGCCCAGAAACACACGCCGCAGGGGGTGGCGGTGCTGCTCGAAGTGACCACTCGCCGCGAGGCGGATGGGGAGTGGGCGGTGCTGCATGTGCGCGACGAGGGGCCGGGGGTGCCGCCCGACGTGATGCCGCGCCTGTTTACGCGCTTTGGGGCCGGCCCTGGCTCCAGCGGCCTGGGCCTGGGGCTGTACCTGGCGCACGGCATCGCGCGGGCGCATGGGGGCACGCTCAACGTCAACACGGCGTTGGGCCAGGGCGCCAGCTTCTACCTGGCGCTGCCCCGCCGCTAACACGGCCATAAGGAGAGGACCGTATGCCCGCTGCCCCGCCCACGCCCTACCCCGCCGTCAACCAGATGCTCGACGCCCTGCTCGCGGCCCTCCAGCCCATCCTGGGCGGCGGCCTCGTCGGGCTGTACCTCGACGGCTCGCTGGCGAGTGGCGACTTCGACGCGGCCAGCGACATCGACTTCGTCGCCGTCACCGAGGACGAGATCCCCGAGGCGGTCTTCCTCGCCCTGCGCGACATGCACACCCGCCTGGCGACGCTCGACTCGCCCTATGCCACCGACCTGGAAGGCTCCTACCTCTCGCGGCGGGCCGTGCGCCGCTACGACCCCGCCCACACCCTGTACACCAACCTGGAGCGTGGCGCGGGCGAGCGCCTCAAGCTCGTCCCGCACGACGAGACCTGGGTCGTCCACCGCTACCTCCTCCGCGAGCGCGGCCTGGTCGTCGTCGGCCCACCCCCCGCCGACCTGGTGGACCCCGTCACGCCCGCCGACCTGCGCCAGGGGATGACCGTCCTGGCGCGGCGCTGGCTGGTGCCCCATCGCCGCGGCCCCCGCCCCCACGGCCCCCCGGGCGCACCGAGCAACACCCGGCGGGAGCGGGGGCCG
>CAZFUK010000220.1:2294-8189 GCA_964522005.1 uncultured Anaerolineales bacterium
TGCAGGCCGGCATGACCGCCCTGGCGCAGCGCTGGCTCGCCCCCCTGCTCCACGACCCGTCCCCGCTGGCCGCACGCGGCTACCAGTCCTACACCGTCCTGTCGCTGTGCCGGATGCTCTACACCCTGCGCCACGCCGCCGTCGCCTCCAAGCGCGTCGCCGCCGAGTGGGCGCAGACGGCCCTCGACCCGCGCTGGCGGCCCCTGATTCAGCGCGCCCAGGCCCACCGCCTCGACTGGGCCGGCCCCGCCGACCCTGACGACATCGCCGAAACGCTGGCGCTGATCCAGTGGGTAGTGGATGGTGAGTAGCCGAGAGTGGTTAGTGGTCGGTGGTCGGTGGTCAGGAGTAGTCAGTAGTCGGTAGTCGGTAGTCGGCCCCGTGTCCTGAACGCCACGGCGGCCTCGCCCTCCCGCCGCGCCGTTTAGGGCGCGGTCCCTGACCCCGTCCCTCGTCCTCCGTCCCTCGTCCCCCGTCCTCCGTCCTCCGTCCCTCGTCCCCCGTCCTCCGTCCTCCGTCCCTCGTCCTCCGTCCCCCGTCCTCCGTCCGAGCGGGAACCTTTCCCCCGCGCCAGGCGTCCTGGACTAGACACCGATTCATTTCAGCCTACAATGGGATATAGACGGAAACTCGCAGTTTCCCCGTTGGATGGAGACTTCCCCGATGAGTACCCTACGCATTCACACCCTCCGCGGGCTGGCCGCCGTGCTGCTCCTGGCGCTCGGCCTGCTAGCCGCCTGCCAGCCGCAGACGCCCCAACCCTCACCCACCGGTGTGCCGCCCACCCCGACCCAGGCGGCCAAGACCGAGACGCAGGGGGTCCAGCCGACCCAGGCGCCGAGCCAACCCCAGCCCCAGGCCCAGGCGACAGGCCAGCCGAGCGGCCCGGCCGCCCGACCCACCGCCACGCCGGGCCGCGTGGCCGGTCTCGGCGCGGCCAGCTTCGCCAAGGCCCAGGACCCGCTGCGCGTGCTAGCGACCCAGCCCGGCGCCGACGCCAAGGACGTGCCCATGGGCGGGCCGCAGTGCCCGGCCTCCAGCCTCCAGGCGGCGGCGCAGGCCACCGCCCAGGCCCCCACGCCGACGGCCCTTCCCGTCGCGAATGGCCCTAAGCCGCCGCCGGCCGCCGCGCCAGAAGAACCGGCCCCGCAGCCCTGCCCGCGCATCGTCGTCCAGTTCAACCACCCGGTGGTCCCGCTGGTGGGCGTGGCCGAGCAGGGCGGGCTGCCCAACCCGCTCACGCTGGACCCGCCCGCCCAGGGCAAGGGCGAGTGGCTCAACACGTCCACCTTCGCCTTCTACCCGACCGGCCTCCAGGCCAGTACCAAGTACAGCGTCAGCATCGCCGCCCTGTCCGACCTCGTCGGCCAGAAGCTCGACGCGCCGTTCAGCCTGAGCTTCACCACCGCCGCGCCGGGCGTCTTCCGCAGCGCGCCCGCCGCCGACGCCAAGCAGGTCCTGGTCAACCAGCCGCTGCGCGTCGTGTTCAACACCGCCATGAACCAGGGCGACGTCCAGGCCGCCTTTAGCCTGCGGCCGCAGGGCGGCCAGCCCGTCCAGGGTAGTTTCACCTGGGAGGGCACAGCCCTCGTGTTCAAGCCCGCCCAGCCCCTGGCGACGGGCACAACCTACCAGGTCCAGATCCGCGGCGGCGCCAAGGACGCGGCGGGCCAGGGCAGCGTGCCGTCCGACCTGGGCTGGACCTTCCAGACCGAGGCCACGCCGAGCGTCGCGGCCAGCGAGCCGAGGAACGGGGCGAGCGACTTCAACGGCGGCGTCCAGTTGACCTTCGCCAGCCCCATGGACCGCGAGAGCTTCCAGTTCGACATCTCGCCCCAGCCCGCCTTCCAGAACGCCTACTGGACCAACCCCGAGGGCACCCAGGTCGCGCTGAGCGGCGACTGGCAGCCCTCGACCCAGTACACCGTGACCGTCAAGGGCGGCTCGAAGACGCGCTCCGGCCTGCCGCTGGGTGGGGACTTCAGCCTGCGCTTCACCACCGCCCGCGCCTACCCGCGCTTCCAGTTGGGCGTGCCGTCGCTGGCCGCCATGTACGACGCCAACCGCCCGCCGACGCTGTCGGTGGCGAGCATCAACGTGGGTCAGTTCAACCTGAGCCTGAGCCGCCTGCCGGCCGCCGACGCCGTCAACCTGATGGGCGAGAACGGCTACAACTTGCTCAGCAAGTACACCGCGCCCGCCGGCAGCCGCGTCCGCGAGTGGACCGAGCGGATCAACGCCCCGCTCAACGCCTCGACCGTCACGACGGTCACCGTGGCGGCCGCCCCGCTGCCCGTGGGCGCCTACCTGCTCGACATCTCGACGCCCGAGCGTGGCCCGGCTAACAGCGACCTGGGCCGGCCGCGCCATGTCCTCATCGTCTCCGACGTCAACCTGCTGCTCAAGCGGAGCGACCGCGAGGTCCTGGTCTGGGCGACCAGCCTCAAGACCGGCCAGCCGGTCGGCGGGCTGCCCCTGCGCGTCATCAGCGGGACGGGCGCCGCGCTGGGCAGCGGGACCACCGACCAGGACGGCCTGCTGCGCCTCCAGTTCGCCCCGGTCCAGAACCCGTACACCGAGGTCATCGCCCTCTCCGAGCGCGACGGCCAGGTCATTGCGGCTGTCGGCAGCAACTGGGCCGAGGAGATTCGCCCCTACGCCTACGGCCTGGAGAGCGCCCTTGTCCAGTCGGAGTTCACCGCGCAACTCTACACCGACCGGCCCATCTACCGGCCCGGTGACAAGGTCCTCTTCCGAGGCATCGCCCGCCAGGGCCGCGACCTGGCCTACAGCGTCCCCAACCTGGACACGCTCCGCGTGGAGTTGCGCCAGTTCGGCACCGTCCTGGGGACGCAAAACGTCCGCCTGACGCCCTACGGCGGCTTTTCGGGCGAGTTCAGCCTGCCCGACGGCCTCGCGCCTGGCCCCTACCAGGTCCACACGCAGTTCGGCGCGGACCCCGGCCCGGACAAGCCCGTGCCGCCCGCCGTGGCCGTGGCCGAGTTCAGCGTGGCCGAGTACCGCAAGCCGGAGTTCGAGGCGACGGTCAAGCCCGACAAGGTGGACTACGTCAACGGCGAGACGGTCAACGTCACTCTGGACACCGCCTACTTCTTTGGCGGCCCGGTCGCCGACACGGCCCTCGTCTGGCGCGTCCAGACCGAGCCATACGCCTTCCGCCAGCCCGAGCGGCTCAAGGGCTACTGGGACTTCACCGACTACGACGCCCTGCTGTCGCGCCTGCCCGGCCCCCCCTCCACCCGAACGGCCACGCCGGGCCGCGCGGGCACAGGCAAGACCGACAAGCAGGGCAAGTTCACCTTCCAGGTGCCGGCCAACCTGGGCGACAAGCCGGCCAGCCAGGAGTTCTCGGTCGAGGTCGAGCTGACCGACCAGAGCGGCCAGGCCGTCACCGCCCGGCGCAGCGTCGTCGTCCACCAGGGCGCGTTCTACATCGGCTTGCGCCCGCGCAGCTACCTGACCTCGGTCAACCAGCCCGCCAACGTGGACCTGGTCGTGGTGGACACCGAGGGCGTCTCGGTGACGAACCAGGCGCTCACGGCGACCGTCTACCGTCGCGACTGGAAGCTGGGCAGCCAGAAGGACCAGTTCGGCAACAGCTTCCCGTCGGCCGAGCCGGTGGACACCCAGATCGCGGCCGTCCCGGTCACGACCAACGCCCAGGGCGCGGCGGTCGTCCAGTTTACGCCCACCCAGGCCGGCACCTACCGCGTCCTGGCCGAGGGCAAGGACAGCCGGGGCAACACCGTGCGCAGCGCGACCTACGTCTGGACCGCCGGCGGTGATGGGGTGGCCTGGCGGCGGACCGGCCCCGACCGCTTCGACCTGCTGCCCGACAAGAAGACCTATAATGTGGGCGACACGGCCAAGATTCTCGTCTCCGTGCCGTTCGCCCCGGCCGAGGCGCTGCTGACCGTGGAGCGCGCCGGCATCCGCGAGGTGCGCCGGCTGAGCCTCAAGAGCCAGGGCGAGACGGTGGAAGTGCCCATCACCGCCGAGATGGTCCCCAACATCTACGTCTCCGTGGCGGCCGTGCAGGGCGGCACGGCGGACAAGCTGCCCCAGTTCGCGCTGGGCCTGGTCAATCTGGATGTCTCCGTCGCGCCCAAGGTCCTGAACGTCAGCGTGGCGCCCGACAGGCCCGGCCCCTTCGCGCCCGGCTCCACCGTCACGCTCAACCTGGAGGCCAGGGACGCGGCGGGCCAGCCCGTCCAGGGCGAGTTCTCGCTGGCCCTGGTGGACAAGGCCATCTACAGCCTGGCCGACGACACCACCAAGGCCCCAGCCGACGTGTTCTACCACAAGCAGGCCCTTGGCGTCGAGACGGGCGCGTCCCTCGTCCGCAACGTCAACCGCCTCCGGGCGCAGCTTCAGTCGGGCGGCGGTGGTGGCGGTGGTGGCGGCTTCGCCGCGCCCCCGCCGCTGCGCCAGGACTTCCGCGACTCCGCCTTCTGGCAGCCCAACGTCGTCACCGACGCCCAGGGCAAGGCCCGCGTCGAGGTCAAGCTGCCCGACAACACGACGACCTGGGTGGTCAACGTGCTGGGCGCCACGCGCGAGACGCTGGTGGGCCAGGCGCGCATCGAGACCGTGGCGAGCAAGCCCTTCTTTGTGCGGCCCGCGCTGCCCCGCTTCCTGCTACAGGGCGACCAGGTCAAGCTGGCGGCCGTGATACAGAACAACACCGGCAGCCCGGTCAGCGGCCAGGTGACGCTTCAGACGCGCGGCCTGGACGGTAAGGTGGACCCGATTCGCGTCACTGTGCCGGCCCAGGGCGGGCAGCGCGTCGAGTGGGACGCCGTGGTCGGCGCGGTGGACGAGGCGCAGGTCACCTTCGCCGTGGACGGCGGCGGCCAGAGCGACGCGGTCCAGGTCAAGCTGCCGGTCTACCGCCCGGCCACGCCGGAAACGGTGGGCACGGCGGGCCTGGTCACCGACCGCGCCGACGAGGTGATTCGCGTGCCGGTCGAGGCGACCAACGCCCTCGGCGGGCTGACGGTCAACATCAACCCGTCGCTGGCGGCGGTCACCGCCGACGGCCTGCGCTACCTTGAAACGTCGGAGTGGGACTCGACCGAGAACGTGATCAGCCGCTTCCTGGTCAGCGTGGCCTCGATCCGTATGGCCCAGGCTATGCAGTTGCCCGTCAACCGCGACGCGGTCGCGGCCCGGGTCCAGGACGACTTGCAACTGCTCTACCGCCGCCAGAATACGGACAACGGCTGGAGTTGGTGGCAGGACCTGCCCTCGAACCCCTTCCTGACCGCCTACGCCGTCTACGCGCTTCAGACCGGTCGCGGCGCGGGGCTGGAGGTCAGCCAGGAACGGCTGGACCGTGCGGTGGGCTACCTCCAGGAGGCGGCCAACGACCCGCTCCAGACGGGCGCGCCAGGGGTGATGAGCCAGCGGGCGTTCGTCCTCTACGCCCTGGCCGAGGCTGGCCGTCCCGACGTGGCGAAGATGACGGCGCTCTACAACCAGCGGGCCGACATGAGCCTTTACGGCCAGGCCTACCTGATGCTCGCCCTGCACCGTGCCGACCCGCAGGGGCAGGCGCAGCGGGTGCAGGCGCTGGCCCAGGACCTGGTAGGCCAGGCCAAGCTGGGCGCGACGGGCGCCAAGTGGGAGGAGGCGGTTCAGAACCCCAACACCCTCAACACCGACACCCGCACCACGGCGATTATCCTGCTCGGCCTGTCGCGCGTCAGCCCCAAGGAGGGGACGCTGCCCAACGCCGTGCGCTGGTTGATGAGCGTGCGCGGCGGCAATAGCGCGTGGCGCTCGACCCAGGAGACAGGCTGGGCCATCCTCGCCCTGACCGAGTACCTGACGGCGCGGGGTGAGAGCGGGACGAACTACCGCTACACCGTCAAC
>CAZFUK010000221.1:0-7927 GCA_964522005.1 uncultured Anaerolineales bacterium
CCAGCCCTAGCGTCGGCTCGTCCAGGAACAAGACCTGGGGGCCGTGCAGCAGCGAAGCGGCCAGCTCGCAGCGCATGCGCTCGCCCAGGCTCAGCTTGCGGACCTGCTTGGTCAGGAGGGGCGTCAGGTCCAGCAGGTCCACCAGGTCGTCAAGGACGCGCTTGAATTCGGCGGCGGGAATGTCGTACACCGCCTGGTTGACGAGGAACGTCTCCAGGGCCGGCAGGTCCCAGAACAACTGGTTGCGCTGGCCCATGACCAGCGTGATGCGCTTGAGATAGTCGGTCTCGCGCCGCTGTGGGACGTGGCCGAGGACCTGAAGCTCCCCTGCCGTCGGGTGGAGCAGCCCCGACAGGCACTTGAGCGTCGTGGTCTTGCCCGCCCCGTTCGGCCCCAGGAAGCCCACAATCTCGCCCGCGCCAATCTCAAACGTGACCCCGTCCACCGCCTTGACCGTCTCGTACTGCCGCCGCACAAAGCTGCGGAGCGACCCCCGCAGCCCGGCCTCCTTGCGGTGGACCTGGTAGTGTTTGACCAACCCCTGCACGTGAATCGCCACGCCGACCTCCTCCATCGTTTGCCACCCAAAACGCCGGTCCTTATCTTAGCACAGCGGCTCCCGCTTGCGCTCAGCAGACCGGCTGAAAGCGTGTCATCCCTTTGGCTGACCCGCCCCCCCTCCCTTTCCAGGGGAGGGGTTGGGGGAGGGGTACATCCGCTCACGTCCGCTTTTGACACAGTGCGGCATAGGGACTATACTTCCGGAAGATAATTAAAGACTGATGATTGAAGATTGCTCTTCAACCTTCAATCTTTAATCTTCAATCTTCGATCTTCAGTCTTCAGTCTTTCCGCTTTGTCGCCAAGGAGGACATGGTCGTATGCCCCAGTTTCCCTCGCCAGAATGGGCCGGCGCCTTCAAGGAGGCCCTTAACACGTCCAAGACCTATGCCGAAGCCGCCCGCAACTGGGAAGGCGATTTCTACTTCGTCGTCACCGACATCCCCGGCCACACCGAGCCGGTGACCATGTACGCCGACCTGTGGCACGGCCAGTGCCGCGATGCCTACATCGTGGACGAGATGGACGCCCACCGCCCGGCCTTTACCATGACCGCCAAGCTCCCCACCTGGCGCAAGGTCATCGAAAAGAAGCTCGACCCCATCCAGGGCCTGCTGACGCGACAGTTGAAGCTCGAGGGCAGCATGACGACCATCATGAAAAACGTCAAGGCGGCCACCGAGCTTGTCAACAGCCTGTCCACCATAGACACCCAGTTCCCCGCCTAGCCGGCGCGGGTGACAGCCCGCGTGCGCTGTCACCGCGCCGTGTAACTCGCAGAGGCTACCATGTGGTTCTTTAGAGCACCTCACATTGTCTACGGGGAAGACGCCCTCAGCTACCTGGCCTCCATCCAGGGTGAGCGCGCCTTCATCGTCACGGATGCGAACCTGGTCAAGCTCGGTGTGGTGGACCGGGTGGTGCAGCCGCTCACCGAGGCGGGGCTGGCGGTCGAAGTGTTTGACCAGGTCGAGCCAGACCCCTCCATCGAGACCGTCACCCGTGCCTCCGAGCAGGCCCGCGCCTTCCACGCCGACTGGGTCATCGGGCTGGGCGGAGGCTCCGCCATGGACACGGCCAAGATGGTGCGCGTCCTGGCCGACCGGACCGACCTCCAGGCCATTGACGTCAACCCCATCGAGCCAATCAACCTGTCGGGCCGCGTCAAGCTCTGCACCATCCCCACCACAAGCGGGACGGGCGCCGAGGCCAGTTGGCCCAGCATCGTCACCGACCATTCCGAGAACCGCAAACTCATCCTGGGCCACACCGACTCGCTGGCCGACGTCGCCATCGTAGACCCGTCCATCCCGGCCGGTATGCCCGCCTGGCTGACCGCAGACACCGGCATGGACGCCCTGGTCCACGCCATTGAAATCTACGCCGGGCCGTGGCACAACGAGTTTGTGGACGGCATTGTGCTCCAGGCCATCAAGCTCATCTTCGAGTACCTGCCCCGCGCTTACCGGGATGGGACTGACATGGAAGCGCGCGAGAAGATGCACATCGCGGCGACCATGGCCGGCGTCGGCATCAACAACTCCAACGTCGGCCTCGCCCATGCCCTGGCCCACTCGCTGGGCGGCGTCTTCCACCCGCCGCATGGCCGCGCCACCAGCACCTTCCTGCCCTACACGCTCCAGTTCATCACCCGCGAAGCGCCTGAGCGCTACGCCGACATCGCCCGCTGGCTGGACCTGCCCGGTGACACCCACGCCGAGCAAGCCGCGTCGCTCATCGCCGCCTACAAGCAGTTGCAGCGCCAGGTCAACCACCCGGCCGATGTGCGCGGCCTCAACGTTCCTGAGGACAAGTTCTACGCCCACCTGGACCACATTGTCGAGGCGGCTGAGGCCGACGGGACGATGTTCAACAACCCGCGTGTCCCCGACACGCAGGAAGTGCGCCGCCTGTTCGAGTATGCCTACGCCGGCCACGACGTAGACTTCTAGCACGCGACGTAGCGCCAAAACCTACATAGGATAGGAGTTACGCAGTTGCACGTGTGGCGCAGGCTTTCGAGCCTGTCCTACGGCTTCAACTGTGTAGCTCCTAATCTACAAGGAGATACATGGTGGAACAGCCCCTCGTGATTGCCCAACTTGAGCCTACTGTGACTGAGTGGATTGAGCAGGAAGCCCAGCGCACCGGGAAACCGGTTGAAGAGGTGGCTCGGCAGCTCATCTATCAAGGTCTCGAAGTGGAACGTAATAAGGCGCAACAGGAACGTCACCATGACCTAGACGGGCTGGCTGGAACATGGAGTACAGAGGAGGCCGCTGAGTTTCGCCATGCTATTGCCGACCTAGACCTGGTTGACCCGGTTGTATGGCAATGAACGACATCCTCCTTGACACGAACGCCTATGTCGCGTTCAAACAAGGCCTGTAGACTCGACAACTCGCGTTCCCACGTCTTCTCGCGTCTTCCCTCCCCTTCCCACCTCGATTGCATAGGTTTGGTTCCCAGGCGTATCCTATGCTATAAATTCCCCGTTTATTCTCTGGATATAGCCCCCTTCGTGTTTTGTTGAGGAAAGCGAATGCGACACCTACTCCTAGTCATGGCGCTGATACTGGTCCTGGCGGCCGCGGCCTGCCAGAGCGAGGCGGGCAGCAGCCTGCGTCTCCCTACCCAGGCCCCTCCCACCGCCGCAGCGCCCGCCGCCGGTCAGGCCGCCGGCCAGCCCACCCTCCAGGTCCAGGTCATGCCGCCCGGCCCCGGCAGCCAGCCCGACGCCAGCGGCAACCCCAAACCGGCCGCGCCCCTGCCGACCTTCCCACCCGCCCCGACGTCTAACATCCCCACGCCGACCCCCTTGCCCGGCGCGACCGTCATTACCTCGGCCGGCGAGCAGGGTAATCTGCGCCGCCCCATGTCCCTGGCGCTGGCCCAGGACGGCACGCTCTACGTGGGCGACCAGTTGGGCATCCACCAGTTCGACGCGAGCGGCAAGTATGTCAAGACGCTCATGAAGACCGGCCCGGACAGCGGCCTGCGCCTGGCCGCCGCCCTGGCCCTGGCGCCCAACGGCGAGCTATACGCCGCCGACACCTTCACCAACCTCGTCTACCGGCTCAAGACGGACGGTACCGTCCTTAGCAAGCTGGGCGACGCCGAAGTACGCTTCGACGCCCCCGTGGCGCTCAAGTTCGACCCGAGCGGCAACCTGTTCGTGGTCAACCAGAACTCGTCCGAGGTCTACAAGCTCGACCCCAGTGGCAAGCTGGTCATGAAGTTCGGCGCCAAGGGGGAGCAGAACGGGCAGTTCGTCCGCCCGCGCGGCCTGACGCTGGACAAAGACGGCAACATCTACGTCAGCGACCTGTCCACCTTCCTGATGCAGAAGTTCGACAAGACGGGCAAGTACGTCCGCACCTTTGGCAACCAGCACTCCAACGAGCAGGGCTGGTTCATCCGAGGCATGGAAGTCGGCCCCGACGGGCGGCTCTACGTAGTAGACGGCGCGCAGCAGCGCATCCAGGTCTTCGAGTTGACCAACTACACGGTGGTCAAGGAGTTCCAGAACCCCGGCCGCGACCCCGGCCAGTTCCAGGACCCCGAAGACCTGCGCATTGACCCGCAGGGCAACCTCTACATCGCGGACAAGGGCAACAACCGCGTCCAGAAGCTCAAGCTGACCGTACAGTAGGCAAGACCTGACACGTTTTAAAAACCTGTCAGGTCTGCGTTTAGGAGTCTGATGCCCCAGATCATCGTCGTCCATCTTGGCGCGCAGCCTGACGCCGAGTTCACCGCCCACCTGCTGGGGCGCGAGGTCGTCGTGCGCCGGCGTGGCGCGGCGGGCGACGCGCGGCGGGCGGTGTCCCTGGTGCGCGAGGCGGCGTCGGCGGGCGTGGACGCGGTCGCCCTGGAGGGCCTGCCGCTGACGCTGCGCCTGGGCGCTACCAGCCTTGACCACTCGCTGGCCCCGGCGCTACGCGAGGCGGCCGAAGCGACGCCGCTTGTGGACGGGCTGACCGTGCGCGACGCCCTGGACCGGCTGGCCGTCGAGCGGGTGAGCCAGGCCCACCCGACGCTGTTCCGTTTCCGCCGCGTCCTCATGGCCCCTGGCCTCAACCGTCAGGCGCTGGCCGACGCCCTGGCGGTGCACAGCCCCCGCCTCCGCTACGCCGACCCGGCCCTGCTGTTCGGGCTGCCCTTCAGCCTGCCGCCCGGCCCGTGGACGGACCGCTTCGCCCGCCTGATGCGCCGTCGGCTCGCCGGGCTGCCCTTCGAGCAGATTTCCCCACCCGAAGGCGAGGGTACGCCGCGTGTGACAGCGGACTTCGCCTGGGCCGACCTGATCGCGGGCGACATGAACCTGATCCGCCGCCACGCGCCGTACAACCTGCGCGACAAGCTCGTCGTCACCGATTGGCTGAGCGACGACGACCTGGCCGAACTCCGCGCCCGGGGCGTCGCCCAGGTGGTCGTCACCGTGCCCCGCCTCGGTGACACAGCGCCGCGCCCCTCCGCCGCCACGGTCGCGGGCGTCCTGGCCGCCCTGGGACCCCAGACGCTAGCCGACCTGACCTGGTCGCCTGACCTCATCACCCTCTAAAGACGAGCCTCCACCACCCACCTTCCACCTGCTGAGGACTCCCCCATGCGCCTCACCTTTCTCGGCACCGGCGCCTCCGAAGGCTACCCGGCCCCCTTCTGCGCCTGCCCCAACTGCCAAACCGCCCGACGCCTGGGCGGGCCGAACCTTCGCAAACGCTCGGCGGCCCTCGTCAACGACGATGTGCTCATTGACCTGGGGCCTGACCTGATTGCCGCCAGTCAGATGCATGGCGTGTCCCTGCTCGCCGTCCGGTACATCCTCCAGACCCACGCCCACACCGACCACCTGGACCCCAACCTGCTGACCATTCGGCTGCCCGGCTGGATGCCCACCGACCCGCCCCTCCTCCACTGGTACGGGGGCCAGGACATGCTGGACGCGGTCCACCGCCGCCTGGCCGCCTCGCACACCTGGCTCAGCGGCGGCGTCCCGCCCGACTTCCTGACCCAGGTCCGGGTCACGTTTACCGCCGTGGTTCCCGGCCAGCGCTTCGCCGTCGGCCCGTACAGCGTGACGAGTGTACCCGCGAACCACGGCGGGCCAGGCGAGACGGTCCAACTCTACGTGGTCGAGGATGGCTCCGCGACCCTGTTCTACGCGACCGATACAGCGCCCTTGAGCGAGGGTGCCCTTAGCATCCTGCGGAACCTCGAACGGCCGATTGACTTGCTCGTGCTGGACGAGACAATGGGGGAGGACGCTGACGCCGGCCATCACAACCTGGACAGCTTCAGCGCCGAGGTCACCCATCTGCGCGAGATGGGCGTCCTGGCGCCCGGCGGGCGCGTCCTGGCGCACCACCTGTCCCACGGCAACCCACCCCACGCCGAACTCGCGGCGCGGCTCGCCCCACTGGGCGTTGACGTAGCGTATGACGGGTTAGCGGTTGAGGTGTAAGGTCGGGCGGGGGAAGGCTGGGTCGGTCTCGCGGAGGAAGCGGAACGTGACGTCGCACAGGTCGGCGGCCTTCTCCATCATAATGGCGTGTTTCGCCCGGTGGAGGATGAACAGTCGGCCGTGGGGGAAGAGGCGCACGGCCTGGCGGCCGGTCTGGACGCTGATGACCGGGTCGCGGTCGCCGATGATGATGGCCGTCGGGGCGTGGACCCTCGGGGCCAGCCGCCACGGGTCAATGTCGAGCATGCTGAGGGTATGGCTGAGGGAGGTCCGCTCGTCGCACACCTGGGCCGAGGGCAGGATGACCTGCTCGAAGAACCAGGGGTCAAAGCGGTAGAAGGCCGTGGTGCGCGTCATCCAGTAGTTGTACCAGCGGGCTTTGTGGGCGCGGGCGACCACGGACATGAGCGGCGGCGCCGCCAGCGCGCGGGCGATGCCCCAGCGCAAGAGGCGGCGGTGGGGCGTGCGGCGCAGGAGCGAGAAGGGCGGCGATGCCAGCACCAGCCCCGCCGTCAGGTCAGGGTGCCGCTCGGCAAACAGCAAGGCCGAGATGGCGCCCATGGACTGGCCCATCAGGTGGACCGGGCGGTCCAGGCCGAGGGCGCGCAAGCCCTGGTAGAGCGCGGTGTCGAAGGCTTCCAGGGTGTTCCCGCTCCGCAGCCCATCCGCCTGCCGCCAGCCTGGCATGTCGAAGGCCCACAACTGGAAGTCGGTCGCCGGCTGCGCCACGGTCAGGATGTGCTCCCAGAAGCCCGCCCAGCCGTGAATCAGGACAATGGGCTGGCCCTGGCCGCTGACCGTGTAGCTCAACCGCGAGCCGTCCACCTCAACCGTGCGTTGCTCCAGACCGGGCCGCGCCATGCTACCTCCGCCAGACCCGTCGGCGCGGCTCCAGCAGGGCGCGCATGGCGGCCGGGTTGTTCGACATGACGGCGTCCACGCCGAGGCGTTGGTACAGGCCCAGCCGACGCTCGGCGTCGGGGTCCAGGGGGCAGACCCACTGCCCGCGGGCGTGGGCGGTCGCCACGTAGAAGGGGTTCAGGAGGAGCAGCGGCCAGAACGGCCCCAGGACATCGTAGCCCACGGGCGGGCGCAGCTCGCGGACGGCCAAATAGCCCGTCGGGAAGCTCGGCTCGGCGCGCTTGAGGCCGTCCAGATGCGGGCGGTGGAACGACAGGGCGACGACCTCCTGGGCCTTAATGCGGTCGGCCACCAGGGGGACCAGACGGCTCGCCCAGGCTGGCTCGGCAAACTTGGGGTCCTTCAACTCGACGGCTAGCAGCACCGTGTGCGGCAGCAGGTCCAGCGCTTCGGCCAGAGTGGGGATGTGCTCATTGGGGTACTGCACGTCGAAGGGCGAGCGCACCCGTAACGCCTGGACTTCGCGCAGCGTCATGTCCGACAGCCGTCCGGGCTGCCCGGTCATGCGCTCGACCGTGGGGTCGTGGTGGCAGACCAGGTGGCCGTCGCGGGTGAACCACAGGTCGGTCTCGATAATTTCCGGTGCGGCGGTCAGCGCAAGGCGGAAGGAGGCGAGGGTATTCTCCGGCGCGCAGTCCGGCGCGCCCCGATGGGCCAGCAGATAGGGCTTGGGACGATTGAGTAGCTGAGGCATAACAGGCGGAATTATATATGTCCTGCTTGCCAGGCTCAACTTTCAGCCATATGACTGATAGCGGGTAGCCCATTCCGCCATTCCACGCTAGCCGAACTCGTGCTATACTTGATACACTTGTTCTGCTTAAGGGCTGCCTATGCTTACCCTGGCCTCCGCCTCCCCCGTCATCCAGGTCCACGACCTCCGCAAAGTCTACCAGGTCCACGAGCGCGAGGCCGGCATGCGCGCCTCCCTGCGCAGCCTGCTGCGCCGCCAGACGCGCGACGTGGCCGCCGTGGACGGCA
>CAZFUK010000221.1:7937-8187 GCA_964522005.1 uncultured Anaerolineales bacterium
ACGCCGGGCGAGGTCGTCGGCTTCCTCGGCCCCAACGGCGCGGGCAAGACCACCACGCTCAAGATGCTGGCCGGCCTGCTGCACCCCACGTCGGGCGAAGTGGGTGTACTCGGCCACGTCCCCTGGCGGCGGGAGAAACCCTTCCTGCGCCAGATCACGCTGGTCATGGGCAACCGCCAGCAACTGGCCTGGGACATCCCCGCCCTCGACTCCTACGACCTGAACCAGGCCATCTACCGCATCCCGCCCG
>CAZFUK010000222.1:0-8160 GCA_964522005.1 uncultured Anaerolineales bacterium
TCAAGCCACCGAACAACCTGGACCGCGACTACATCAAACGGATTGTCGGTCTGCCAGGGGAGACGGTGGAAGTGCGCCAGGGTAAAGTGTTTATCAACGGCGCGCCCCTGGAAGAGCAGTACATCCAGCGGCCGGGCAGCTACACCAAGCCCCCCACGACCCTCAGCCCCAAGGAGTACTTTGTCCTGGGCGACAACCGCGACAACTCCAACGACTCCCATACCTGGGGGCCGCTGCCCGAAGACCTGATTGAAGGCAAGGCCTGGGTCACCTACTGGCCGCCCAACGAGTGGGGCCTGGTCCCCAACTTCTCCTTCGCGTCCGGCCCCTGACCGGATGCCGTCCTTGATGCGGAGCGCGTAGACTCGCGCTCCGCATCCTTGTTGGACACGGCTTGCGCCTGGCCCGCTCGGCGCGTACAATTTCCCCCAGTTGGACCACTGTCTTAACCACATTACCCCCGTGAGGCCGTATGACCCCTGGCGAAGTCCACCACCTGGCTCAAACTGTCGCTCGTGATGTCCAACCCCTGCTGCCCCACAACCTCGCCCCGCGCCGCATCACACCGGCCGAGGCGGTCCATGCCAGCCTGGACTCGGTCACCGAGTTCGCCCGCCTGATTGACCACACCCTGCTCAAGCCCGACGCCACGGAGGCGCAGATTCGCACTCTGTGCGACGAGGCGCGGCAGTACGGCTTTGCCTCGGTGTGTGTCAACGGCGCGTGGGCCGGGCTGTGCCGCGACCTGCTGGCCGACAGCAGGGTCGGCCTGACGTGCGTCATCGGCTTCCCGTTGGGCGCGATGGCGACGGCGGCCAAGGTCTTCGAGGCGCAGCAGGCCATCCGCGACGGTGCGACCGAGATTGACATGGTGCTGGGCGTCGGCGCGCTCAAAGGGGGCGACGTGCGGGCGGTGGCTTCGGACATCGCCGCCGTGGCGCTGGCCTGCCACACCGACGGCGCGCTGCTCAAGGTCATCCTGGAAACGGGCTTTCTGACCGACGAGGAGAAGGCCCAGGCGTGCGGGCTGTGCCTGGCGGCCCAGGCCGACTTCGTCAAGACCTCGACCGGCTTTGGTCCGGGCGGGGCGACGCCGGCCGACGTGGCCCTGATGCGGGCGGCGGTGGGCGATCAGGCCGGCGTCAAGGCGGCGGGCGGCATCCGCAGCCTGGCCGACGCGCGCGCGATGGTCGAGGCGGGCGCGACACGGCTGGGCGCCAGCGCGGGCGTGCGCCTGGTCCAGGAGTACCTGGGCGCGGCCCAGTCGGCGGGCGCGAGCAGCGGGTACTAATTCCTGGTCTTTCTACCTTTCCTAAACTTCCCTAAACTTCCCATCTTCAAGGACTGTCTATGGACCCTCGTTACGATCAACTCGCCCAGATTCTTGTCAACTACAGCACCGCCGTCCAGCCGGGCCAGAACCTCCTGATCCACATGGGCGAGCCGGAGGCCATGCCCCTGGCGTCGGCGGTCTACCGCGCTGGTGTCCAGGCCGGCGCGAACGTGGAAGTGGCCTTCGCCTCCACCGAGTTCGACTACGACCTGGTGAAGTACGGCTCGGACGCCCAACTGGATTGGACGCCCGCCGTGACCAAGTACGGCGTGGACTGGGCCCACGCCTGGATTGGCGTGAGCGCGGTCAAGAACCCCTACGCCCTGGAGGGCCTGCCGGCCGAGCGCCGCGCCAAGCGGGGCCGGGTGCTGGGCACGATGGCCTTTTACCGCGTCGAGAACACGCGCTGGGTCGGCACGCGCGTGCCCACCGAAGCCTTCGCCCAGAAGGCGCGCATGCCCCTACGCGACACGGTGGATTTCTTTTTCAATGCCACCATCCGCGACTGGGAGACCGAGGCGGCGCAGTGGCGGCGGGTCAAGGATGTATTCCAGGCGCATAGCCGCGTGCGCATCGTCGGCCGCGACACCGACCTGACCTTCTCGACCCAGGACCGGGTCTATGTCTTGTCGCAGGGTCTGCGCAACATCCCGGACGGCGAGTTCTTCACCGCGCCGGTGGAGCACACCGTCGAGGGCCACATCAGCTTTGACTTCCCCGGTATCTACCAGGGGCAGCCCATTGACGGCATCCGGTTGACGTTCAAGGAAGGCCGCGTGGTGGAGGCCACCTCGGCCAACCACCAGGACTTGCTGGACAGCGTGCTCAACCTCGACGCCGGCGCGCGCTACCTGGGCGAGTTTGGCGTCGGCTGGAACTACGGCATTGACCGCTTCGTGTACGAGACGCTGTTTGACGAGAAGATGGGCGGCACCATCCACCTCGCGCTGGGGCAGGCGTACAAGGACAACCGAGGGACGAACAAGTCGGCCCTGCACTGGGACATTGTCAAGGACCTGCGCACCGAGGGCGAGATTTACCTCGACGGCGAGAAGGTGCTAGAGAACGGGAAGTTCCTGGTATAAGTCATGAGTTACTTGCGCTTCGGGCGCCGCCTCAAAGTTGGGCCGGGCGTCTACGTCAACATCAGCAAGAGCGGGCTGAGCCTCAGCGTCGGGCCGCGCGGCGCCAAGCTCAACATCGGGCGGCGCGGCCCCCGCGTCACCCTCGGCCTGCCCGGCACCGGCCTGTCCTACGTCATCCAGGGTGGCGGCAAGAAGCGCCGTGCGGGCGGTAGCGCCGCCCCCGAAGCGCCTGACGTCGCGCCCGGACTGGGACTGCCCGGCCTCCTGGCTCCGCTGTTCGGCGGCCAACCGTCCGCCCCACCGCCCCCCGCGCCGACGACCCGCAGCGGGAAGCAGAGGACAGCAGCGAGCGTGGCCCCGTCCGATACGCCTCCGGCCCCGGCGTCCATCACCGTCCCCACGCCGGGCTTCCTGGCCCCTGCGGTTGAGAAACGCTTCGCCCAGGGGCTGCGCGCGCTGGTGGACGGCGACACGGACACGGCCATCGAGCGCTTCCAGCAGGCGGTCGAGTTGGACGGGGGAGAACGGCGCCTGTCCGACGACTTCATGGCCGGCGTGGCGCTGCTCAGTGGGGGCCACTTCCAGGAGGCCATCTCCTACCTGGAACACGTCGTCGGGAGCGACACCGAACTGCCCGACGAGATGATGCAGCGCTACATTGGTGACCTGCGCATCCCCGCCGAGATCACCCCCCATGTCATGGTGGACGTGCCCATGTCCAGCCTGGGCGCGGCGCTGCTGCTGACCGAGGCGTACCAGCACACGGGGGACATCCTGGGCGCGACGGGGGTGATGGAGACGCTGGTGGAGCAGGCGCCCAACGTCCCGCTGCTGCGCCTGTCGCTGGCCGAACTGTACTACGTCCAGGGCAGCGACGAGGGCGTAGTCAGCGCGACGGACGGGCTGGAGGCGACGGACGAGATTGGCTACGCCGCGCTGACCTTCCGCGCCCTGGCTCTGCTGGCCCAGGGGCGGCTGGACAGCGCGCTCGAAGTTGTCAACAACCTGCTCCGCGCGCGGAGCAAGTGGCCGTCCGAACTGGTCCAGGATGCCCTCTTCGCGCGCGGCATGATCTACGACGCCAAGGACCAGAAAGGCCGCGCCCGCCAGGACTTTGAGAAGCTCTACGCCCTCAACGCCGCCTACCCCGGGCTGCGCGAGTGGCTCGACCACACCGAAACGGAGTAATCCATGCTGATTGCGCCGGGCGTCCACCAGTTCAACGCCTCGTTTGTCAACGTCTTCGTCGTCGAGAGTCCGGATGGGCTGATGCTGGTAGATAGCGGCCAGCCCGGCGACACTGACAAGCTGCTCAAGCAGATGCGCGAGGCCGGCCTGAACCCTTCCAGCATTCGTCTCATCTTCCTGACGCACGGGGACGGCGACCACATCGGGGGCGCGGCCCGCTTCCAGGCGCTGAGCGGCGCCCGCGTGCTGGCCCACCCGGCCGATGTCGCCTACGTCGAGGGCCGCGCGCAACGCCTGCCGACCGCCTCTGGCCTGGGCTTGCTGCTGCGGCCCCTCTTTGGGGTCATGAGCCGCACGGTGATGAAGGTCAAGCCGGTCAAAGTGGATCAACAGGTGAAGGAAGGCGACACGGTGGCCGACGGCTGGCAGGTGATTCACCTGCCGGGCCACACGGCGGGACAGGTGGGCCTCTACCACCCCGAGCGGCGGGTCGCGCTGGCCGCCGACGCCATCAACCACCGCCGAGGCCTGGGCGCGCCGCCACCCGTCTTTACGCCCGACATGCCCGCCGCCTATGCGTCCATCCGCAAGCTGGCCGGGCTGGACATCAACGTGCTGGGCATGGGCCACGGGGACGCGCTGACGCAGGATACGACTGGGCAACTGCGCGCCTTCGCCGCGACGCTGCCACGAGGGACTGCGGCCTAAACGCCGCAGCATGGCAAACACCGCTTCCCCAATGACGGAAACCACAATGACAGTCTACGACGAACAGAGCGCCCGCGAGCATATCTGCCAGGTGGGGCGCTGGCTGTGGGAGAAGAACTACATCGCCGGCTCAGACGGCAACATCTCGGTGCGGCTGGGCGACCGGCTGCTGGTCACGCCGAGCGGCCTGAGCAAGGGGCACATGCGCCCGGACCAACTGGTGTGGATTGACCTGGAAGGCCGGGTCCTGCCCGAGTCGCGGGATGTGGGGCTGCAACCGTCCTCCGAGATTCGCATGCACACCATGGCCTACCGCCAGCGCCCCGACATCGAAGCGGTGGTCCACGCCCACACGCCCATCGCCGTCGCGCTGTCCCTGGCGGGCTACGCCGTCGCCTGCGACGTGATTCCCGAAATGGTCTACAGCCTCGGCTGCGTGCCGACGCTGGCCTATGCCGCCCCCTCCTCCCAGGCCAACGCCGACATCATCGAGGTCCCCATCCGCACCCACGACGCCCTGCTGCTCACCCACCACGGCTCGCTGGCCGTCGGCCCCGACCTCCACACCGCCTACCTCGCCACGGAGAAGATTGAGCACGCCGCGCTGTTGACGGCCCAGGCGCTCCAGTTGGGGGGGCTGCGCCAGATACCACCGGGCGAGGCGGAGAAGGTATGGGCGATGCGCCAGGCCCGCTACCCCGACCGGCGGCTGTGCCCCGGCGGCGCAGCCTGCCCCCACAACACCCTCTACGCCGCGACGGCGGCCCGCTACCAGGGTCAGGCGTCGTAGCGGCGCGCTGGACTACTTCCGCGCGACGAACGCGCCTGATTCCTTGTCCACCGAAAACACACCCCGCTCCGCGATGACCGCCTCGACCTCCTCGCGCACGGCGGCCAGAACTTGCTCGGCCAGGGCCGGGTCGTCGGGGGTCAGCGTGCCAAGGGTGGCGTAGTAGCGTATAAACGGCTCGGCGGTGGGGAAGTCGAAGGCGTCGGCGCGCCGGACGACCGACACCTGGCTGAAGACCGCTTCGACCGGGGGCCGGCCGTTGTCCAGGTTGAAGCGGGACGAGACGCGGTGGCCGGCGTAGTCTGTGGGTGCGGGCAGGCCCAGCCGGGCGTAGGCGGCCTGGTGCACCTGGTCAATCTCGGGCATAGTGTTGGCCCCGTTGGTGGCGGCGATGAACAGGCCGTCGGGCTTGAGGACGCGGTGGGCCTCGGCCAGCGCGGCCGAAATGTCGGGAACGTGGTAGAGCATGTGGTTCGCCATGACCACGTCGAAGCTGGCGGCGGGGAAGGGCAGGCGCAGCGCCGTCCCGCGCGTCAGGCCCAGCCGCAGCCCTTGCGCCCGCGCTTCCATCTGGCACCGCTCGACCATGGCCTGGGAGTAGTCCAGGCCGACGGCCAGGCCGCGCGGGACACGCTGGGCGGCCGGCAGCAGGAGCGCGCCCGAGCCGCAGCCGACATCCAGCACGCGCTCGTCGCCGCGCCACTCGGTGAGGCTGAGCAGCCAGTCGGCCCACAGCTCTTTGACGCGGCTGTAGAGGCGGTGGGTCTCAATCCGGGTGCGCAGCCCGGCGTCACTCTGATACCAGTCGGGTTCAAGGTTAGTTGTCATAAGCGGTTACCTGGGGAGATGGGAAGGCATAGGCAGACGTTGGAAGGCGTAGGAAGAAAGGGAAGAAGTAGGAAGTATAGTCCAGAGCGTGGAGAATGAACAGAATGCCACCCTTGCGCCAGTTTACCTCGCTCCAGTTGCGCCGCTACTCCGGCGAGAACGGTCAGCCCGCCTATATCGCCTACCAGGGCAAGGTCTACGATGTCTCTAAGAGCCGCTACTGGAAGGACGGCCTGCACGAAGACCTGCACTGGGCCGGCTTCGACCTGACCGAGTTCCTGGCCGAGGCCCCGCACGGTGAGGAACACTTCGCGCGCTTCCCGCTGGTCGGGGAGTTGGTCGGGGGTCGGGAGTAGGGCGTATGGAAGACCGAGGACAGAGAGCGGAGAGCGGAGGACCCATGAGGCGGTACATCCTTGTTCTCGTCTTGGGAGCGGTACTGGCGCTGGGGGCGCTGTACGCGCCACGGGCCGCCGCGCAGACCCGCGACTACCGGCTGACGCTGCTGTACACGAGCGAGAACCACGGCGCGTGGGAGCCGTGGGCGCCCGTCGCCAACGGGCCGCTCGTCGGCGGGGTCGCGCGCCGCGCCAGCCTGGTCAAGCGCCTCCGCGCCCAGACGCCCAACCTGCTGCTGCTCGACTCGGGCGACATCGCGCAGCGCTCGCTGCTGTTTACAAAGTACAAAGGCCAGGAAGCGCGCGACCTGTACAACGCCGTCGGCTACGACGCCGTCGCGCTGGGCAACCACGAGTTCGACTACGGCCCCAAGGCGCTGCTGGACAACTTTGTGACGGGCGCGCAGTTCAGCGTGCTGGCCGCCAACACCGACACCTCGGCCGAGCCGGGGCTGACGGGCAAGGTGCAGCCCTACGTCGTGCGCGAGGTGGGCGGCCAGAAGGTGGGGCTGATTGGCGTGATGCACGAGCACCTGGCGACCTCGGTCTCGCCGGCCTGGGGCGTCTTCAGCACCGACCCGGTGGAGGCCGTGCGCGCCTCGGTCAAGGCCCTCCAGGCCCAGGGCGTGAACAAGATCGTCGTCCTGAGCCACATGGGTAGCTACAGCCGCCGGTTTGGCCTGCCCTTTGACGACGTGGGCCTGGCCGAAGCAGTGGACGGGGTGGACGTGATTGTCGGCGGCCACGACGAGACGCTGCTGGCCGACGCGGCTACCCTGCCCGCCTACGCGCCCCGACCGGCCGGCCCCAACCCCCTGGTGGTCAAGAGTCCGGGTGGCGCGCCGGTCTTGCTGGTCAACGACTGGAAGTGGGGCGCCTTCCTCGGCCGCCTCGACATCACCTTCGACGCCCAGGGCGTACCCACCGGCTGGCAGGGCGACACCCTGCCCGTGGACGACAAGATCCCCGACGACCCCCAGGTAGCGGCGGTGTACCAACGCCTGTCCTCGGCGCTGGACGAGGTGCGCCGCGAGGTGCTGGGCAGCGTGGCGAGCGACCTGCCCGGCGAGCGGCCCGACGTGCGGACGCGCGAGGCTGCGCTGGGCAACCTGGTGGCGGACGCCATGCTCGACGCCACCGCCGGCGACAAGACGCAGATCGCCCTGATGAATGGGGGCGGGCTTCGCGTCTCGCTGCGGGCGGGCCAGGTGACGTATGGCGATGTCCTGACCGTGCTGCCCTTCGGCAACTCGATCTACACCGAGGACCTGAAGGGGGCGGACCTGCTCCAGGCGCGGGAGAACGGCGTCAGCGCGCTCGACCCGAACAACCCAGGCGCGAGCGGCGGGCGATTTCCCCACGTCGCCGGGCTGCGCTTCACCGCCGACGTGACGCGGCCGGTGGGCCAGCGCGTGGTCCAGGTGGAGGTGGGCAACGCCCAGGCTGGCTTCAAGCCGCTGGACCCGACCGCCGTCTACCGCGTGGCGACCAACGACTTTATGATTACCGGCGGCGACGGGTATGAGGCCCTGACGCGCGGGGCAAAGGTTGAGCAAACCGACATCTTGCTGGCCGAGGCCCTGGCGGACTACCTGCGGGCGAAGCGGGCGCTCGACCCGAAGGTCGAGGGGCGTATCACCCTGACGCGCGGCTCGTCCGCGGCGGCCCCCGCTGCGCAGGCAACGGCTGCTCCCACCGCGACGACGGCTCGCCCCACCGCCTCGTCCGTGCCCGCCTCGGCCACCCTCGTCCCGACGCGCCTCGTCAGCCTGACGCCCCCCCCCCCCCCCCCCCCCCCCCCCGGGGGGGGCCCCCCCCGGGGCGGGGGGG
>CAZFUK010000223.1:0-8110 GCA_964522005.1 uncultured Anaerolineales bacterium
CCCTACGGATTACAAAACCTCCCGTCAGTTCCGGACTGACGGGAGGTTGAACGTTGTAGGCGGGGAGAAGCCTCACGCGGGGCGGCGTGAGACGTTACACAACTGTTTCGAGGGGGACGATTTTCTGGCGGAAGCCGGAGACGTACTCCTGGAGTTGCTCGTTGAGCGAGCGCCACTCCCGCGTGCCGAGCAGCTGGCCGATGGTCCGTTTGTCCTCGGCTACCCACAGCATGGTAATCTGGGGTACTTCGCCGTACAGGGTAGACCAGATGTCCGCCAGGCGAACATCCATCTTGACCATGCGGGGGATGAAGGTCTTGGCAATAAACTCAATATGCCCCTCTTCCTTCCCCGCCTGAATATCCCACGTCATCATCCATTTAACCATAGGTGCGTCCTCTAGTAGGGCGTGACCCGCACGCTGACCTAGTGAAAATCATAGTCTATTCGCCCCAATCCTGCAAACGGCTGTGAAGTGATGCGACCTTTGGATGATTGACAAAGCGAGGCGAGTCGGGTACAATTAGGGCAATCGAACCGTGACGAGGATCAGGAGGAGTAGGCGCCTCCCTGCCGGACAGAGACACGGGGCCAGCGGCTGGAAGCCCTGTGACGCGCAGCGCGCCGAAGGTCGCCTGGGAGTCGGTTGGCTGAACTGGAGTAAGCCGACCCGGGTACGCCCGTTAGCGCGTCGCGAGCGCCCAGGCCTCGGCCTGGGAAACAAGGTGGTACCACGTGAGGTGTTGGCCTCTCGTCCTTGACCGGACGAGGGGCTTTTTGATTTTAGGACGCAGAGGGAATGAGCATGGACCAAGCACAACCACACGAGTTGGCGAAGAACTACGACCCCCACGCCGTCGAGGCGTCACTCTACGAGTGGTGGGAGAGCCAGGGCTACTTTAAGCCGGAGACGCAACTGGCGCAGGGCCAGACCACGCCCGACGCGCCCAGCTTTGTCATCAGCATGCCGCCGCCCAACGTGACGGGCGCGCTCCACATCGGCCACGCCATGACGGCGGCGGTCGAAGACCTGATGATTCGCTACCACCGCATGAAGGGCGACCTGACGCTGTGGGTGCCGGGCACCGACCACGCGGGCATCGCCACGCAGGCCGTCGTGGAGCGCCACCTGGCCCGCGAGGGGCTGACCCGCCACGACCTGGGCCGCGAGGCGTTTATCGAGCGTGTCTGGGAGTGGAAGCAGCGCTACCACCAGCGCATCTCCGACCAGCACCGCCGCCTCGGCGTGTCGTGTGACTGGGAGCGCGAACGGTTTACCATGGACGAGGGGCTGTCGCGCGCAGTGCTGACGGCCTTCGTGCGGCTGTTCAACAAGGGCCTGATCTATCGCGGGACCTACCTGGTCAACTGGTGCCCGCACGACCAGTCGGTCATCTCGGACCTGGAGGTGGAGCACGAGGAGGAGCAGGGGAGCCTGTGGCACGTGCGCTATCCCCTGCTGCCTGCTGATGCGGACCTAACCCCCCCGCCCCCTTCCCTGCCAGGGAAGGGGGAGTCAGGCTCCCCTCCCTTGGCAGGGGAGGGGCCGGGGGTGGGGTACGCCTGGGCGACCGAGTGGATTACCGTGGCGACGACGCGACCTGAAACCATCCTGGGCGACACGGCGGTGGCAGTCCACCCAGACGACGAACGCTACCAGGGCCTCGTCGGACGCCATGCCCTGCTGCCAGGCGTCAACCGCGTCATCCCCATCATCGCCGACGACGCGGTGGAGCGCGAGTTTGGCACGGGCGCGGTCAAGGTGACGCCCGGCCACGACCCGACGGACTACGCCATCGGCCAGCGGCATGGGCTGCCCATCGTCAACATCATGAACAAGGACGCCACGCTCAACGCCGAGGCCGGCCCCTATGCCGGGCTGGACCGCTACGCGGCGCGCGAGAAGCTGGTGGCCGACCTGGAGCAGGCGGGGCTGCTCGTTAAGGTGCAGCCGCACACGCTGAACATTGGCCGCTGCCAGCGGTGCCACACCATCATCGAGCCGCTCATCTCGACCCAGTGGTTCGTCAAGATGAAGCCGCTGGCCGAGCCGGCCGTTCAGGCCGTGCGCGACGGCAGGATTCGCATCATCCCCGACCACTTCGAGCGCGTCTACTTCCACTGGATGGAGAACGTGCGCGACTGGCCCATCTCGCGCCAACTGTGGTGGGGGCACCGCATCCCGGTCTGGTACGGCCCGGACGGCACGCCGTTCGCCGCTTTCAACGACGAGGAGGCCCACGCCCTGGCCGGCCAGCACTACGGCCACGCCGTGGACCTGCGCCGCGACGAGGACGTGCTGGACACGTGGTTTAGCTCAGGGCTGTGGCCGTTCTCGACGCTGGGCTGGCCGGAGCAGACCGACGACCTGCGCCGTTTCTACCCGACCTCGGTGTTGGAGACGGGCTACGACATCCTGTTCTTCTGGGTCGCCCGCATGATCTTCATGGGGCTGGAGATGACGGGCGAGATACCCTTCGACACCGTCTATCTGCACGGCCTGATCCGCGACGAGTTGGGCCGCAAGTACTCCAAGTCCCTCGGCAACGCTCTGGACCCGATGGAGGTCATCGAGCAGGTGGGGACGGACGCCCTGCGCTTCACGCTGATGACGTCCAGCACGCCGGGCAACGACACCAAGCTCTCGCCCAAGGCCCTGGACGCCAGTCGCAACTTCATGAACAAACTGTGGAACATCGCGCGCTTCGTTCTATCGAACGTGACGAAGGACGAAGGACCAAGGACCAATTTGGTCCTCCGTCCTTCGTCCTCCGTCGCCTTGCCGGACCGCTGGATTCTGTCGCGGCTGGACAGCCTGACGTCCAGTGTCAATCGCCTGTTCGAGACCTACCAGTTCGGTGAGGCCGGGCGGCAGATTCGTGACTTCCTGTGGGACGAGTTCGCGGACTGGTACGTCGAGATGAGCAAGATTCGCCTGAACGGCCAGGACGCCGAGGCGCGCGCGACGGCCCAGGCGGTCCTGGCAGCGGTGCTGGAGCAGACGCTGCGCCTGCTGCACCCCTTCGCGCCGTTCATCACCGAGACGCTCTGGCAGCGCCTTCCAGGCGACCAAGGACCAAGGACCAAGGACCAAGGGGAAGCGGCAGGAACGGGGGAGCCTTCGTCCTTCGCCGGTCGTCCGCCGTCCATTATGCTTGCCCCCTGGCCGACGGCGACGGCGGGCTGGCGCGACGCCGAGGCCGAGGCCGAGATGGACCTGGTGCGCGACCTCATTCGCGCCATCCGCAACGCCCGCGCCGAGTACAGCGTGGAGCCGAGCCGACGCATCGCCGCCATCGTCAACGCCGACGGCCAGCAGGCGCTGTTCCAGGCCCAGGCGCCCATCATCGAGTTCCTGGCCCGCGTGGACAGCAGCAAGCTGGACATTGTGGGCGGTCTGGAGACGGCGCCGAGTCAGGCCGTGTCGCTCGTTATTGGCGAGGGCGTCCAGGCTTACCTGCCGCTGGCGGGGCTGCTCGACCTGGACAAGGAGCGCGAGCGGCTGAGCAAGGAGTTGGCCGAGGCGACGGCCGAGGTGCAGCGCGCGAGCGCCTTGCTGGCGAAGCCGGGCTTCGCCGACAAAGCGCCGGCCAACGTGGTGCAGGGCGCGCGGGACAAGCTTCAGGCGGCCCAGGAGCGCCAGGCCCGGCTCCAGGCGCGGCTGGCGGAACTGTAACGTCAACCCAGCCCCTCCCAGTCTCGAAGACTGGGAGGGGCTGGTCAGTATGGCTCAGGCACCGCCCCGCCTTGGGTGTCTTGGCACTGTCCTGTCGAAGGTAGGGCGAGCCAGGCAGCCGAAGGCCAGGGGTTAACGCGAGGCGCCCCCATTCCCGGCCTGGCGGCGAGGGTTCGGCCCACCCGAAGACACGGGCGGCTGGGGTTGCTTGGCCGTACCGTGCAAGCGCGGGTCGGGCGGGGGCGCTTCGCCCGCATCTTGCGACAGGGGTTGTGGGTTCGCCAGGTACTGAAACTGGCCCAGTCCGTCCATAGACGGGCCTTGCGCCCAGCGGCCGGCGGCGCTTTCGGTCCCCTGAGACAGGTTCCAGAAGGCGTGGGCCTGGTCCTGTCGGACCCGCTCCAGCGGGAAGGTGCCGGGCACAATGAAGTCCTCCAGCCCGTCGGCTTGCAGTTCCTCGATGGCCGCTGCCCACTGGTTCTGGTGCATGATGTCGCGGGCCAGGTTGAACGACAGCATATCCCGCACGCCCCGGTCGTCCGTCATCTCGTAGAGCCGTCCCACTTGCAGGTTCCCCTGCGACTCGGCCATCAAGTTCCAGCGGAAGTCGGCCAACAGGTTGCCACTGGCGGCAATGAAGTTGCCGTTCCACGGCACGCCCATGCTGTCCTTGGGCTGCGCGCCCAGACCGGCCACAATGGCGTGCTGCGGGTTCATGCCGGCGAAGACGGCGTCCTGCATGTTCGTGCCGCCCAGGACGGCGCCGACCACCGGCAACTGCGCCGCGCTGTCCTCCTGCAGCTTGAGCGGCGCCCCTTCTAGCAGGCGCGCGATCATCACGGACAGCATCTCCACATGCGCGATCTCTTCAGTACCGATGTCGAGAAGCATGTCACGGTACTTTTGCGGCCCTCGGCAGTTCCACCCCTGGAAGAGGTAGGCCATCATCACCGTCATCTCCCCAAACTGACCGCCCAGAATCTCCTGTAGCCGCCGCGCGTAGAGCGGGTCAGGCCGTTCTGGCTTCGCCTGATACTGCAATTCTTTGACGTGAAAAAACATGCTACGCCTCCTGGTTCTGGCTGAATCGGACTACCGTGTCTGCGATATGTAAGCTCACCTACAGTGAACCAGAATATAAGGGAGGCGTTGCTTTAGTGTTACCCTGACTGACCAGCGGGGGAAGACCTGGCTTGTGCAGGCCGAGGATTGTGGCTATAATCGGACTGCCCTATGACCGCGGGAAACCTGGAACCGTGTCCAGAAGGGGGAGACCAGCCCGCCTTCCACCATCGGCGCCAGTCGCTGAGTTGCCGATCAGCATCGCCGCCCTGGCTGCCACCGCGCCCTCCTCGGCCGGATCAGGTCCCTGGTCCGGGCCTTACCTCACTCGTGGCACGCAAACTGCGGATTCCAGGACGCGACAGCGTGAGTCAGAGGTCAGCACGAAGGGAGGCGGCTGTGAAGCTATCGGCGGGACGATCCAAAAAGAAGAAGCACGGGCTAGTGTCGGACAGCCTGGCGCTGGGCAACGGCCACAGTGCCCCGCCCCCTGTGCCGTCCGACGCCAAACTCTACCTGAACCGCGAGCTGGCGCTGCTCGACTTCTCGCGCCGCGTCCTCGAAGAGGCGTGCGACGAGCGTAACCCGCTCCTGGAACGCTGTAAGTTCCTCGCCATCGTCGGCTCGAATATCGCGGAAGTCTTCATGGTGCGCGTGGCGGGCCTCAAGCAGCAGGTGGAGGCGGGGATTGTGGAACGCTCGCTGGACGGCCAGACGCCGGCTGAGCAACTGGTCGAGATTCGCCGCGTGGCCCACGGGCTGATGCGCGAGGCCCGCGTCTGCCTGCGCCAGTTGGTCCAGCAATTAGCCAGGGCCGGCATCCATATCCTCGACTACGCGGCCCTGGACCCGGGCCAACGCGCCGCCGCCGATGCCTACTTCGAGCACACCGTCTTTCCCGTCCTGACCCCGCTGGCCCACGACCCCGCCCGCCCCTTCCCCCACATCTCGAACATGAGCCTCAACCTGGCGATTATCGTCCGCGACCAGCAGGGGCGGGAGCACTTCGCGCGGCTCAAGGTGCCCAGCCTCCTGCCGCGCTTCGTTCCCGTCAAGCCGCCGGCCGCCGCGCCGGCCCAGGACGGCGCGACGCCGCCGGTCTGTTTTGTCTGGCTGGAGCAGGTCATCACGGCCAACCTGCCCCTGCTCTTCCCAGGGCTGGAAATCGTGGAGAGCCACCCCTTCCGCGTGACGCGCGACGCCGAGATGGTCATTCAGGAGCTCGAGGCGGAGGACTTGCTGGAGTCGGTGGAGCGCGGGGTGCGGCAGCGCCGCTTCGGCTCGGTGGTGCGCATGACGGTGACCGAGGCCATGCCGGCGCATATCCTGGATGTCCTGGTGGAGAACATGGACCTGGACGCCGCCGACATCTATACCCTGGAGGCGCCGCTGGGCATGAGTGATTTGATGGGGCTGTATAGGCTCGACCGCCCGGACCTCAAATACCCGCCCTTCACGCCGACCACGCCACCAGAACTCGACCTGGACGGCGACATCTTCGCGGCCATCCGGCGCGGGGACATCCTGCTGCATCACCCCTACGACAGCTTCAGCCCGGTCATCGAGTTCCTCCAGACGGCGGCCCATGACCCCAACGTGCTCGCCATCAAGATGACGCTCTACCGGGTGGGGAAGAACTCGCCGGTCGTTCGCGCCTTGCTCGACGCGGTCCACAACGGCAAACAGGTCGCCGTGCTGGTCGAACTCAAGGCGCGCTTTGACGAGGAGAGTAACATCGAGTGGGCGAAGCAGTTGGAAAGCGAGGGGGTCCACGTCGTCTACGGCCTGCTCGGCCTCAAGACGCATTCCAAGATCGCGCTGGTCGTCCGCCAGGAGGGCGACGGCATCCGCCGCTATATCCACCTCTCGACCGGCAACTACAACGCCCTGACCGCCCAGATCTACACCGACATCGGCCTGCTCACGTGTGACGAGGCGATGGGCGCCGATGCGTCGGACGTGTTCAACTACCTCACGGGCTACTCGAGCAAGCGCGACTACCGCCGCTTCCTGGTCGCGCCCATCAACCTGCGCGCCTGTCTGACGCGGCTCATCGAGCGCGAGATGGAGCATGCGCGGGTCGGGCGCGGGGGCTATATCTTCTTTAAGACCAATTCGCTGGTGGACAAGGAGATGATTGACCTGCTCTACCGCGCATCCCAGGCCGGCGTCAAGCTGGACCTGCTGGTACGCGGCATGTGCTGCCTGCGGCCCGGCGTGCCCGGCGTCAGCGACAATATCCGCGTCATCAGCATCGTCGGCCGCTTCCTGGAGCACAGCCGGGTCTACTACTTCCGCAACGGCGGCCAGGACGAGGTCTACCTGGGCAGCGCGGATGTCCGCACGCGCAACCTGGACCGCCGGGTGGAGATTCTCTTCCCCCTCCAGGATCCGCGCTTTGTCCAGCGCATGCGCGACCAGATCATCCCGACCTATCTGTCCGACACCGCCAAGACCCGCCTGATGCAGGCGGACGGGACGTATCGCCGGGTCCAGCCGGCCCCCGACGCCCCGGCCGTGGACTGCCAGCAAACCTTCATCCAGCAGCACGCGGCCCAGGCGCAGGAGGCCCGGCGAGTTTTGATCTAACGGTTGCGGCCGTATTGCTCGTGGCTCGACACCCAGTCGGACGACGAGATGGCCGACGCCAGCGACAACTCGCCCGCCAGGGCCACTCCGGCGATGATCTCCGCCAGCCGATTCACCTTGCCACGCCCGACGCACCCCAACAGCGCCAGGCACTCCTGCTGCGTCGCCAGCGCGGTCCCGCCGCCGTAGGTGGCGACGATGAGAGAGGGGATGGTCAGCGAGATGTAGAGGTCGCGCTCCGGCGTCAACTCGGCGTAGAGGATGCCGGCTGAGGACTCGGACACGTTGGCGACATCCTGGCCGGTGGCGATGAACATGGCGGTGATACCGTTGGCCGAGTGGAGGCCGTTGTTGTTGGCGCCCGACATAAACGCCCCCACGTTGGCGACGCCGTAGTGGTAGGCCAGGCTTTCGGGCGTCACGCGCATGATCTCGATTAGGACGTCGCGCTTGACCAGCGCCTCGGCCGTGACCCGCTTGCCGCGCGTGCGCATGATGTTGACCTGCGACGCCTTCTTGTCGGTGGCGAAGTTGGACTCCAGGTAGAAGTGCTTGATACCCTGGTAGTGGTCCAGAATCCAGCTACAGGCCGCGAAGGTCGCCCGCCCCACCATGTTCTGCCCCGCCGCGTCCCCCGTGCTAAAGTTGAACCGCAGATAGACGAACTTGTTCGCCAGGTAGGGGTCAATGTACTGGAGCTTGGCGACGCGGGAGGTCGCCTCGGCTTCCTCCTTGAGCTTGGCGAAGTGCTCGTCCACCCAGCGGACGAAGTCGCGGCCCGCC
>CAZFUK010000224.1:0-8075 GCA_964522005.1 uncultured Anaerolineales bacterium
CGGGGCCATCCCGCCCGCGTTCGACCCGGCCGCCGCCGACTGGGACGGGGAGACCAGCCTGGCCGAGGACGAAACGTCCGCCCCGGACGACACTGTGCGCTGCCCCCACTGCGGCGGGGCGGTTCCGGCCCTGGTCATGGGCCACTTCTCGTTCAACAAGCCGGAGGGCGCCTGTCCCACCTGCACCGGGCTGGGGGTGGTGCAGCAGGCCAACCTGCCCCGCCTGCTGGACGAGGACAAGAGCATCGCGGCGGGCGCGGTCCCGGACTGGACCAGGGTTTACATCACCTACCAGATTTCCGTCCTACAGGCGGCCGCCGCCCACTACGGGTTCGACTTCGACCCCACGCAGCCGGTGCGGGACTTCTCCCCGGTCCAGCGCAACCTGCTATTCTTTGGCGTGGACAGCCCGCGCTTTCGCCGTCACTTCCCGACCGCCGAGCCGCCGCCGACCGTCAGCCGGGGGCGCTTCGAAGGCATCGCCACGGCGCTACTGCGGCGCTACGCGGAACACAGCCAGGACCCCGACTACCTGGACAAGCTGGCCGACATGGTCATCACCACGATCTGCCCCGACTGCGGGGGCACGAGGCTGCGGCCAGAGAGCCGGGCCGTGACCGTCCGGGGCGAGACCATCACCGCCCTGTCGGGGCTGTCGCTGAGCGACCTCGACGCCTGGCTGACCGACCTGCCCGCCTCGCTCAGTCGGGATGAACGGCTGATTGCCGCGCCCATTCTGGACCTGCTGCACGCGGGCATCGCCCGGCTGGTCGAAGTCGGCGCGGGCTACCTGATGTTGGAACGCTCGACGCCCACTCTGTCGGCGGGTGAGGTCCAGCGGCTGCGGCTGGCCTCGCTGCTGGCCTCGTCGCTGAGCGGCGTCCTCTACGTGTTCGACGAGCCGACCGTCGGGCTGCACCAGCGCGACACCCACCGCCTGATTGGCGTCCTGCGCCGCCTGCGCGACCTGGGCAACACGGTCCTGGTCATCGAGCACGATCTGGATATGATAAGGGCTGCCGACACCCTGGTGGACTTCGGCCCCGGCGCGGGCAAGCACGGCGGGCAGGTGGTTGCGGTCGGTACACCGACCCACGTGGCGGAGCAGCCCGAGTCCATCACCGGTGATTATCTGGCCGGGCGCGCGGTCATCCCGATCCCGCCGCGCCGCCGTCCGCCCACCGACAAAGCCCTGACGATCCGAGGAGCACGCCACCACAACTTGCAGGACATCACCGTCCGCTTCCCGCTGGGCCTGCTCGTCGCGGTGACGGGCGTCTCAGGGTCGGGCAAGTCGTCGCTGGTGTTCGACATCCTCGACCGCGCCCTGCGCCAACGGCTGTTCGGGGCGAGCGACCCACCAGGCGAGCACGCTGCCCTGGAGGGGGCCGAGCATCTCGATAAGGTCATTACCATTGACCAGGCCCACATCGGGCGGATTCCCCGCTCCAACGCGGCCACCTATTCCGACCTGTTTACCCCCATCCGTGAAGCCTTCGCCGCCACGCCCGAAGCGCGCCACAGGGGATGGTCAGCGCGGCACTTTTCGTTCAATGTTCCCGGTGGGCGCTGTGAACGCTGCCAGGGCATGGGCGTCTTGGCGGTCCAGATGCAACTGCTGCCCGACATGGAAGTACGGTGTCCCGCCTGCCACGGCCGCCGCTTCACGGGCGAGACGCTGGCCGTGCGCTATGGCGGGCATGACATCGCCCAGGTCCTCGACCTGACCGTCGAGGAGGCCCTGGCGTTGTTCAAAGATGTGCCGGCCGCCCGCTCCCGCCTCCAGGTCCTGGCCGACGTCGGGCTGGGCTATCTCCAGCTCGGCCAGCCGGCCACGACGCTGTCGGGCGGCGAGGCGCAGCGCGTCAAGCTGGCGAAGGAATTGGGCCGCCGTGTCACCGGTCGCACGCTGTACCTGCTCGACGAGCCGACGACAGGGCTGCACCTGGCCGATACCGCCCGACTACTGGGTGTCCTCCACCGCCTGGTGGACGCGGGCAACACGGTGCTGGTCGTGGAGCATAACCTGGACGTGGTGAAGACGGCGGATTGGGTGATTGACCTGGGGCCGGAGGGGGGCGCGGGCGGCGGACGGGTCATCGCGGAGGGCACACCCGAACAGGTTGCCCAGGCGACGGCCTCCTACACGGGCCAGTATTTGAGAGACCTGTTGGGGGGTGAGGGGCGCGGGCCAGCCGGGTAAGTATGGAGCATCTCACGTCCGTAGGGGCGAGGTCTCCTCGCCCAGGGCGCGGGAACCGCGCCCCTACAGCAAGGGGTTCTTGGGGATGATGAGGAGTTTCAATTATCGCGCCGTTGTGATCGGATTACTCTTCATACTGATACTCGCCCTCGGCGGCGCGTTGCGCGCGCACGGTGTGGGCGTGGACGGCGACGGCGCCGACTGGACCGGGACGCCGACCGCCGAGGGCGGCTACGACGCCCAGGCGGGCGAGTGGGGCTGGCGCGCCGCTGACCCGGCCTACCCCCTCCAGGAGTTGCGCGTCACGGGCGACAGCCTGTACCTCTACTGCCTGGTCAGGCTGGCCGACGTCAAGACGCCCCGCGGGGAGGGCGCGCCGCTCCTCCAAATCGCCGTGGATACGGACCAGACCCCCAACAGCGGGCAGACCGTCTTTCCGGGCTTCACGCCCACCCGGCTGGCCGCCGGCCCGGCCAATTGGGAGCGGCTGATTCGCACCTCGTTCGGCGCGGGCCGCGACATCCCCGCCATCCTGGACCCCAACCTGGCCGACCTGGCAACGCGCGACGACCTGGTGATTCTCTCGCCCCAACGCCGCACGTTGGAGATGCGCGTGCGCTGGGCCGCGCTGGGCATCGCGCCGCCCACCCGCCTGCGCCTGACCGCCGCCCTGTTTACCGCCGACCGCCGCGACAACGTCCTGCCGGAGGGCAGCCCGGCGCTGGCCTTTCTGCGGGGCCGCCCCGACGCGCCGGCCGACCGCCTCGACGCCTACGCCGAGGTGGCCTTCCGCGCCGGCGGCGACGCCGTCCCGCCGCCGGACCCGCTGCGCCTGGGGCGCTGGGAGATTCCCCTGCCGGCGCGGCTGCGCGACCCACTGCTCTACGGCGCGCTGCTCGGCGTGCTGCTCATCGTGCTGGGGGTGCTGCTCAAGCTGCGCGGTCGGCCCAAGTCGTGGTGGTGGGGGTGAGTCGTATTGCGTAGTGCGTATTTCGTATCTCAGACAGGAATACGAAATACGCACTACGCATTGCGCAATACGGATTAGGACACCGCCTGGCGAGCCGCGCGAACCGCCGCGTCGGGGGCATCCACCGGCACGGAACAGGCGGGACCGAGCATCCAGCGCCGACCGCCCGTGACTCGCGCCGCCTCGTCCGCTTCACGCTCGATGGCGGCCACGTCGCCGCGCTGGAGCGTCGCGTTGTCCAGGCCGCCCACCAGGGCCATGCGGGTCAGCGCTTGCGCTTCGACCAGTGTGGGGTTGCCCGGCCCGCCGACGGCCCAGTTGACGGCGTGGGCGGGGTAGTCGCCCAGCGCGCCCAGCATGTTGTGGGTGTTACAGACGTGGAGGACGTTGAACGGCGCGTGCTGGACGGCCTGGAGTACACGCAGGTCGTAGGGTCGGCCAAACTCGGCGTACTGGTCGTCGGTCACTGTGTTATAACTGGCCCAGGAGGTGGTGGCGTAGAACAGGCCGTCGGCGCCCGCCGCCACAATCCGCTTCGAGAAGTCGCAGAAGGTCTCGGTTATCATCTCCAGGGCGGCGTGGACGGCCTGCGGGTCCTCGCGCATGTGCGCCAGGAGCGCTGCGTCCTCGCCCTCGACCAGGTCGCCCGCGATGGACAGGGGGGTGAAGACCGTTTCGACGGCGTAGACATCAGCGCCCAGCCCCTCGCGGATGCGCCCTACCGCCTCCATCTGCTCGGCTAGCGGCCCACTGTCCATCGGGAGCGGCTTGAGCCTGGCCCAATCACGCACCGTCTTGACGGGGTGCTCCAGGACCACGGGCTTGACCAGCGGCTGGCCGCTGAAGCGGAGCCGCACGCCCCAGCCCTCGACGTGGTACGACGCGCGGGGGTTGATTTTGAGCCAGTCCCAGTCGTACGTCCGCTGCCAGGCCAGCATCGAGTCGGCCAGGCCCTCGGCCGTCTCCTCGCTCTCGTAGAAGTGCCGCCACAGGCTGACGGGCGGGCGGTCCACCGCCTCGCCCCGCACGGCCGCGTCCACCCGCGCCTTCTTGCTCATCGTCGCCATCGTCTACCTCCATACAGGGTGCTGAGGAACGCCCTCAGGTCGCTTTTCGCTTCCAGTGTATCCAGGTCATAAACCTCAGTATAGCCACAGTTGGAGCACGACGCAAAAACCCTAGTCGCCGTCGTACTGCTGGAAGGCCGGGTCGGTGACGACGACGAAGTTGTCGCTGCCATAGGGGTTGTGGACATAGGCGTCGGCCTGGTTGTCGTTGAGCCAGGTCTTGCCGTCGCGCAGATAGCGGAACTGGTAGGCGTGGCCCAGGTCCAGCTCCACCTCGATAAACCAGTCGCCGTCGCGGTCGCGCTGGAAGGGGTGCGAGGTCTTGTTCCACTGGTTGAAGTCGCCGACCAGGTAGATGGCCTCGGCCCAGGTACGGTCGGGCAGGGTGAACCTCACCCGCGCCGTGGAGTGCCCGTTGTTCTGGACAAAACACTTGTGAATCACAGTCCCTCCTGTCCCTGCCACAAAATGGGGATAACGAGTTCAGCCGCCCAGGTTCGCACCCGAGGGATGGACATCGCTATCCCCAGCATCGCAGTCTGCTTTATGATGTCAGCCTGGCCCTGCCAGCAGACGATTCGTGTCGCGCAGCCAATGGGCAGTCATGTAAGCGTATATAGTATTATGGTCAGACCGGCCCGTGTCGTCAACTCCAGGGTAGACCCCTGAGTTCCCCAACCCATTTGCCACACTGTATGATTCCTATATACTGATGCTATGGACTTCGAATGGGACCCCGACAAAGCCGCTTATAACCTCGCGAAGCATGGCGTGTCTTTCGAACAGGACTTACGCGATAGCCCCGCGCCGCCCAGGGCTGAAGCCCCTGGGCTAGGCAAACGAAGCCCTACGGGCTAAGAGTCTTAGCCCCCCTTGGGGGCTTTGCCTGCCTAGCGCGGGCGCTTTAGCCCCGCGCGGCCACACTGCGTAAATCCTGTTTCGAAAAAGCTGCGGACGAGTTCTACAACTAAGACTAGAAGACTATATGAAACAGGACATTGAAAGCCAGGACGTGAAAACCCCTCTCGACGACGAACTGCGCGACGAATATGACGAGACGGTACTGAAAAACGGTATCCGAGGAAAATACGTGGCGAGGCTCAAGGCTGGTTCCAACGTAGTACGCCTTGATCCTGATGTCGCAGCGGCGTTTCGGACTGAGAAAGAGGTCAATGAAGCGTTGCGGTTACTGATGAATGTGGCAAAAACGATGCTGCGCCAAGCCTCTTGAGGCTAGGCTATACGAGGAGACGACAGCATGCTGCGCGTGGGGATTGTGGGGGCAGGGGGGATGGGCGGGACGCACGCGGACCGTTGGCGTCAGTTAGGGGTCAACGTCGCCGCCGTGTATAGCCGCAGCGCGGCCTCGGCGGGACGGCTGGCGGAACGCTGCGGGGCAGCAGTGTACGACAGTGTCGCCGACCTGGTCGCCGGGGTAGACCTGGTGGACATCTGCTCTCCGACAACGGCCCATCGTGAGCAAACGCTGCTCGCCCTGCGGGCGGGGCGGCCCGTCATCTGCGAGAAGCCCCTGGCCCGCCACCTCCAGGAGGGGCTAGACATGCTGCGGGCGGCCGAAGAGACCGGCACGCCGCTCTATGTCGCGCATGTCGTGCGCTTCTTCGCGGAGTACACGCGGCTGCACGCCCTTGTGGCCGACGGGGCGATTGGCCGGCCGGGCGTCTACCGCTCGTCGCGGGTGGGCGGCATGCCGGGGCAGGGCTGGTTCACCGACGACGAGGCCAGCGGCGGCGTCATCCTCGACCTGATGATCCACGAATTCGACTTCGCGCGCTGGTGTTGCGGTGAGGTCGAGCGGGTCTTTGTGCGGCGGGCGCGGTGGCCGGGCGAGCCGGGGGGCGAGCACGCCCTGGCGCTGGTGCGCTTCACAAGCGGGGCGATGGGGCACATCGAGGCGGGCTGGAGCCGGGCGGCCGGCCCGCGCCTGACCCAGGTGGAAGTGGCCGGCGACGGCGGCCTGGTCGAGGTACGTGGCTCAGCGACCGCCACCCTCCAGGGCTATGTGCGCCCCGACAAGGCGCTCTGGTTCCCCGACCAGCCGCCCGACGACCCCTACCTGGCGCAGCTGCGCCACTTCCTGGACTGCCTGACCCAGAGCGCCACCCCCCTGGTGACGGCCCGCGATGGCCTGGCCGCGCTCCAGATTAGCCTGGCCGCGCTGGAGTCGGCGGCCACCGGCCGGCCCGTGACTCTAGAACCCCTGCCCCTGTAACCCCTGGAGACGCTATGCCGCTACGAGTGGGACTGCTGGGCGTCGCCCACGTCCATACCGCCAGTTATGTTGAGTGCCTGACGCGGGAGCCGGACGTCGAAGTCGTCGGGCTGTACGACCACGATGCCGAGCGGGCGAGGCAAGCGGCCGCCCGCTTCGGCATCCCGAACCTCGCCCTGGACGCCCTGCTCGGTGGCGGGCTGGCGGCGGTGGTGGTGTGCGCCGAGAACAACGAGCATCGGCGGCTGGTGGAAGCGGCGGCGGGGCGGGTGAAGGCCATCCTGTGCGAGAAGCCCATCGCCACGACGCTGGCCGATGCCCAGGCCATGCTCGACGTCTGCGAGCGAACGGAAACGCGCCTCCAGATCTGCTTGCCGGTCCGCTTTACCACCGCCGTCGCCTCGCTGCGCGACTTGTTGGCGAAGGGGCGGCTGGGAACGCTGCATGTCGCCCGCACGACCAATCGCGGCCAGCTGCCCGGCGGCTGGTTTACGGATCCGACGCTGGCGGGGGGCGGGGCGGTGATGGATCACACCGTGCACGTGGTGGACCTGCTGCGCTGGCTGTGGCCGGGGGTCGAGGTGGCGGAGGTCTACGCCGAGGTCGGGCAGTCGCTGCTACACCCAGGCCTGGGCATTGACGACGCGGGGCTGCTCTCGTTGAGGCTGAGCAACGGCCTGATCGCCACGCTGGACACAAGCTGGTCGCGGCCCGCGACCTACCCGACGTGGGGCGATGTGACGCTGGAGTTGACGGGGGAGAACGGGTGGGTGGAGGTGGACGTGTTCGGGCAGCGCCTCTTGTATGCGCCGAGAGAGGGGAAGTCGGAGTGGGTAGGCTACGGGGTCAACGCCGACGCGGCGCTGATCCATGATTTTGTGGACATGGCCCGCACCGAGCGCGAGCCGTCCATTACGGGGGCGGATGGGCTGAAAGCGTTGGAAGTGGCGTTGGCCGCCTACGAGTCGGCGCGCACAGGAGGAACGGTACTACTTCGTCAAGGATAGTTTTCACCTACCTCGATCACTTGATCTGGCTGGATAGTATCAAGCGCCTTGAGTAGGCTTGGAGCAAGTGGACGCAGGTCTGAGATATCGTTGCTAACGGCACGCAAGACGATAATGGCAAGGCCGAGACCAGCAGTATTCTGCTGATGCTTCAGGTTGGCATCAATCGTAACGAAGACGTCGAAGACGGGCGCGGCAAGTGCCAACAGGGCGCCGTTTTTGACGCCCGCCCAGCCCATCTCGGGAACAGTACGAACCGCGTGGGTACGTAGTTCACGGCGGAGTTGTCGTGGCAAACATTCGTCAAGCAGCACGCGCACGGGCGACCAGCATCTCCTTAAGTTCCTCTAACGCCTGTCGAGCTTGCTCGCGCGAGACAGTGGGAAAGTCGTCCAGAAACTCGTCCAGCGTATGACCCCCTTCAATGTAGTCTAATAGCGTTCTCGCCGGTACTCGTGTTCCTACGAAGACGGGGATACCGCTGAGAATGTCCGGGTCAGAGTGAATAACAGAATTGCTCATCATCGTAGATACCTCCTCTCCACCGCGCCCCAGTATAGCATACTTGGCGCCCCCTAGCGAACGGCCCAGCGTA
>CAZFUK010000225.1:0-8048 GCA_964522005.1 uncultured Anaerolineales bacterium
TAACCCCACCCCTACCGACCTTCCCTCGTGTGGGCGGCACAGGACTTGAACCTGTGACCGCTCGGATGTAAGCCGAGTGCTCTGCCAACTGAGCTAGCCGCCCGGATGCCCCAATTCTACTCGTTTTTGCTGTCCGTGTCAACGCTCTCGTCGGGACCATACTCCTCGTCTAGTGAACGCCAGAACTCGTCGTGCGGTATCCCCTTGCCTTCGCGTATCTGCTGGCGTGACTCCTCAAGAATCGCCTCAAATTCAGGTGAGTAAGCGAGTACCAACCGTTCGACTTCATCTTCATCAGTCACCGACAGCAAAACGGCCGTCGGTTTGCCATTCTCGGTGACAACGACCGGACCTTGATCTAGTTCCTTGACGAAGACACCAGCCTGTGCCTCAAATTCGGCTAGCGTAGCGTTCCTCATAGTTTGAACTCCTTGCCACCGATCAAGAGCCGATTGCGTTGCTTGACACCAATAGCCACGATATTCACTTCGGAGTTGTCGCGGTCAACGTCATAGAAAACGCGGAACTGGTTATAGACCCCGCAGCGAAGCTCCCAGGTTGCCCCAAAAGGACCCGAGCGCGTCAGTAGCTTTCGATTGCGAGTGGCCTGATCTGGCTCGAAAGCCAGTTGAGATTCAATGGCTACCTGGATAACCCTTTGGTCCTTGCGTTCTATCGCTCCCAAATGCTCGCGGATCGCGGGAGCAAAGACGATGGAGAAACGGTAGGATGGCATGGCAGTTGACGCGTCTACAGCGCCTTGAACTGCTCGAACGGTTGCTGGCAGGCGTGGCAGTAGTGCAGGGCGCGGCACAGCGTCGGGCCGAACGGGTTCTCCAGTACCGTGTCAGACGAGCCACAGTAGGGGCATCTTACGACGGGCGTCAGCTCCAGGACGAGGTCCAGGCGGTCGGCGTGGCGTGGCGGCGGCGCGAGGCCAATCGTCTGCATCTTAGCGCGGGCGCTGGGGGTGATGCGGTCCGAGGTCCAGCGCGGGCTGAGGCACACCTCCACCGCGACCGCCGAGGCTCCGAGCGCCCGCACCCGCTCGGCGATGCCCTCGCGCATCATGGGCAGGGCCGGACAGCCGGTAAACGTCGGCGTGATGACCACGCGCACCCGGTCGCCCTCGACCTCGACGGCCTGGACGATGCCTAACTCGACCACCGAGACCATGGGAATCTCAGGGTCTTTCACATCCTCCAACGCCGCCCAGACCTGTTCAGCGGTAATAGACATAAGACCCTTCCTCGAATAACTTTCAGAAGACGTATGAGAGTGGTAGGGGCGGGGTTTCCCCGTCCGCGTGGATGGGACAGGGGTATCGAAACAACGGGTGGGGAGACCGCACCCCTACGGAACCCCTACCAACCCGCTCCATAGTTGATACAGGCCGAACCCCAGCAGCGCCAGCGCCGAGACGCCGCCCAGCGCGTGGGTCACGCCCGGACCCAGGCGGCGGGCCGTGGCGAACAGGACAATCAGCCCGGCCAGCGCGCTAATCATCGCGCCGTAGAAGCCGCCGACGAAGCCGAGCGCCCAGCCGGGCGCCTGCCCCCACGCCCGCACAAGAATCGGCCCGGCGATGACCGTCCAGAAAATCCAGGGGCCGGGGCTGAGGGCGTTCGCCACGACGGCCTTGAGCAAGTTGCGCCCCGTCGTGTCCGACGGGGGGGCCAAGGTTGGCGGCCGGCGGAAGGCGCGATACGCGCCCCAGGCCAGGTAGAGGACGAACAGCCCACCTGCGACTTGCAAGGCGCGCAGCAGCCAGCCGGGCGCTTGAGCCAGCGCCAGTAGGACCAGGGCAATGATTGGCCCGTCGCTGAGCAGCGGGGCGAACGCGCTGGGCAAGGTGCGGCGCAGGCCGTTCTGCACCGTCTGGGCCAGGAGGTACGCCTGGAACGGGCCGGGCGACACCGCCGCTGAGAAACCTAAGACAGCCCCCTGGAGGAAGAAGGCGAGCATGATGGGCTACTCTCGTATCTCCAACTGCGCTTCCTGGCCGTAGAAGCGGCCCACGTCCGCTGCCTCCGCCGCCAGGGCCGGCTCAAGCCGGGGGTCCAGCGTCTCAAACGGCGTGACCTCGACGGTCAACTGGCGCCGGCCTCGCTCGACCCGCCACACCCCGGCCACCCGGCCCTCAATGAGCAGGGCCGGCGGCAGCAGCCCCCCGCCCTTGATCCGCGCCTCGTACCCGGCGGCGTCCAGCCAGCGGCGGTCCTGATAGCCGAGCAACAGGGTGTCAAAGGCCGCCAGCAGGCGCACGGGCGGACGTGGGGTGTCCACGGCGTCGAGGCGGTCGGCGTCACGCTTGAGCAGCCAGAGCGTCTCCCCCTCAACCGCCACTGCCAGCATCTCGTCCGCCACCCCTGCCCACGCCGCCCGCACGTCGCGCATGGGCAGGCCCGACCAGGCCCCCAGGTCCTCCGGGCGGGCCGGGCCAAAGGCGGTCAGGTAACGGCGGACCAACTCGGGCAGCATCGTCTCCGGGGCCGGGTGCGGTTGGTAGCCGAGCCAGTCCTGGAGCAAGACGTAGGTTGGCTCGCCGCCCCGGTCGGGGCCGCAGCAGATAAGGCCCGCCTGCGCGGCGTAGCCAATCAGGTGGGGCCGCGCCTGGCCCTCCAGCCGAATCCCCCACGCCGCCAGTCTCGCCGCGATTTCGTGGCGGGTCAGCGACCCGGCCTCGACCAGCGCCTCGCGCAGCGCCGCGACGCCGCGCTCCGTCGTGTCGTCGTCCAGCCCCAGTTCGAGGCGTCGGCGTCGGCTGGCCGTGCTGAACAGCGGCCCGAAGAGGGGCAGCAGCCAGGGCAGGTCGTCCGACGCGACGAGGTGCAGGGTTCCCCGCATGAGCCAGGTGCGCACAATGGAGCGGTCCTCGACCCTGGCCGCCTCCACCTCCGCCGCCGTCACCCCCTGGCAGCGGGGCCTAACCGACAGGGCCGCCGCGAGGGGCGCCTGCGCCTGGACCCCGGCCACCGCCCGCACGACGTCCGCCACACCCCCTGGCGAGGGCCGGTCCAGCCATTGCGCCCGCAGCCGCAGCCGGACCGCCTGCTCCCGCGACAGGCTGAGTGTCATACTCCCAGGTACGAATGACGGATTACGCAACACGCATCACGCATGACGCACTACGCTTTACCTACCATGTGGCTTCCGGGTCCGTCCGGTATAGAGCCTGCATCGCGTCGAGCAACTGAACCAGGTGCTCCGTATGCTCACCCCGCCGCCCCCCCAGGTGGCTCGTCCCTGTCGGCACGGCGAAGCCCGCGCTCCGCAGGAAGGGGACGACAATCTCGCGCCAACTGGCCGCGACCTCGGCTGACGCCGGGACCAGGCCCGCCGCAACCAACTCGGCCTCGCCTTCGACCGGCTCGAACAGGCCGGCGGCGGCGGGGTAGGCCAGGTCCAGCGCGGCCTGGAGGTGGGCGGCCGCCTCGTCGCTCCCCCGCGCCAGCTTCTGGACCCAGGTGCGCCCGTGCATCAGGTGGTACTTCTCCTCCTGGCGCAGCTTGGCCGCTGCCTGGGCCAGGGGCGGGTAGGCCGAGTCGGCCAGGCGGTCCAGGCGCACGGCCTCGGCCAGGTCGTACAGGCAGTGGCGCACCAGGCTGAAGGCGAAGTCGCCGCGCGGCAACTCGCACAGTTGGGCGTTGCGGAACTCGGCGGGGCGGCGGAGGAACGCCAGGTCGTCGGGGTCGCCGCCACCCAGTCCTTCGAGCAGGGTGTAGAAGGTCAGCGCGTGGCCGAGTTCGTCCTGGGCGATGGACGAGAAGGCGATGTCCTCCTCCAGAATCGGCCCCAACCCGGTCCACTCCGACGCGCGGTGGCCGACCACCAGTTCGTCGTCGGCCAGGGCGAGGATATGATTGAAGAGTAAAGATTGAAGATTGGGAGGTAGAGCGTTACTCATAGTTTCTCCATTTCTCCATATTGAAACAGGCGATGACTGTCGAGTCTTCAATCTTTAATCCTCAATCTTCAGTCTTTCTTCCCCGCCGCTTCTGCCGGAAGCCTCGATAGCCGGCCGCCTCGCGGTAGGTCTTGTCGGAGGTCGGGCGGAAGAGGTCGGCATCCTCATAGGCCGTCGCCAGGATGGCCGACGAGGGCACGACCCACAGGTTGACGCAGGGACCACGGCGGACGAAGTTCTCTTTCGCCAGCACCAGCGCCATCTCGGCGTCGGGCGCGTGGACCGAGCCGACGTGGTGATGGTGCTCGCCGCGCCGGTCCTGCTGGAACACCTCCCACACCCCCCACTCGGTGTCGGCGGGGGGCGGCGCCGCGGTCTGCTCCAGGGCCTCGTCAATCCGTTGATGGTAGGGGTTAAATTGCCACTCGTGCATACGCCCTACTCCTGTTGTGACCGGCTCGTGGACCGGCGGCGGAGCAATAGCCCCAGCGCCAGCAGGGCCGCGAAGCCGACGATGGGCACGATGGGGCGAGGCTCCGGCCCCAGGATGGCGAGGCGGGAGGCCTTGCGGCGCTCGAAGGTCTCCACAAACAGGCGCGCGGCCTCGGGGTCCACCTGTGGTTCGCCTTCGGTGGCGACGGTCAGGTAGGGCAGCCCCAGCCAACGCTGGCTGATCCATGCCCGCACCCGTTCGCCGTCGTAGCTGACCTCGGCGCGGCGCAGGTCCACCGGCGTGTTGGACTTGCGAATCCAGTCCACGAGCCAGTCGGTGCGCCCATCGCTCCCTGTGGCCCCTGGTTCAGGGTTGAGGCTGCGGCGCAGGCTGTCCTCAATGTCCAGCCACAGGGTATCCGGCCCCAGCACCAGGCCGACGATGACCCCCTCTTTCTCCTTCAAGTCCAGCCGCAGATCGCCCGGCACACTCTCCATCGGCCTACTCCTTGTTGCTCGTGACACGACCAGTGTTACGCGTCATTGGTCACGCATCACGCAGTACGCATCACGCTTCAGGCGACCGCCGCGACGGGTTTGCCTTCCAGGGCGCGGCGTACCCAGGCCCCTTCCTGGTAGGACAGGCGCCGCACGGCCAGCCGCTCCGGTCCCATCGGCCCGCCGCCGTTGATGACGGCGTAGAAAATGGCCCAGTCGGGGTCGGTGAAGTGAACCTCGCCCGCTTCGTCTATGTGAAGGTCCGGGTCGGGCAGCGTCAGGCCCAGCTCCCAGATCTTGGGAACGAACTTGCGCAGGAACTCCTGCCGCTGCTCGTCGTTGGTCTTGGGCTTGACGCCCCAGCGCTGGAGGGTGGCCGTGTGGACGGAGGCCTTGTCGTGGGGGCCAAAGAACATGATAATCGGCCACCACCAGCGGTTGAGGGCGTCCTGGACCATCGCCCGCTGCTGGGCCGTGCCGCTCATGAGGGTGATGACTATGTCGTAGCCCTGCTTAATATGGAAGGACTCTTCCAGGCAGATGCGCTTGAGGGCGCGGGAGTAGGGGCCATACGAGCCTTCAGCCATGAGCGTCTGGTTGATGATGGCCGCGCCGTCAATGAGCCAGCCGATGATGCCGATGTCGGCCCAGGTCTCGCAGGGGTAGTTGAAGACGTTGGAGTACTTCGACTGGCCCGACAGCAGTTCCTCCACCATCGCCTCGCGTGACTTGCCCAGCGTCTCGGCGGCGCGGTAGAGCAACTGGGCGTGGCCGACCTCATCCTGGACTTTAGCCATGAGGGCGAGCTTGCGCTTGAACGTCGGGGCGTAGGGAATCCAGGTGCCTTCCGGCAGCGCGCCCATGATTTCGCTGTTGGCGTGCTGGTGAATCAGGCGAATCAACTGCTTACGGTACAGGTCGGGCATCCAGTCGCCCGGCTCGACCTTGTCGCCCCCCGCGATGCGCGCCTCAAACTGGTCTAATCGCTCCTGCTCGGTTAACATCGTCATCGCCTCCTGAATCAAACACAAAGGTCACGAAGACACGGAGAACACCAAGACAGTATAACATTATCTTTGTGCCTTTGTGCCTTCGTGCCTTTGTGATTCTAAACATAATCCAGAACTTGCCAGGCCCCGCAAGATTAGCTCGCAGAACTCGTCGGCGACTTCGTCAGGGGAGAGGGGGCCGTCGGCATGGTACCACTGGTAGAGCCAGTTGCCCACCGACAGGACCAGCAGCGCCGCGAACTTGTCGTCCAGGGGGCGAAAGGCTCCCGCTCGCACGCCCTCCCCCACGATAGCCCGGAACATTCCTTCGTACTCGTCACGGCGGGCACGGATGGCGTCGCGCCGGTCCGGACTGAGGAACTTCCAGTCGTGGAAGTAGACCGTGGCCGCGTCGAGGTTGCCCGCGACCACCCCAATGTGCGCCCGCAGGGCCGCCCGCACCTTCTCGGCCGGCGGGAGGTCGCTCTCAGCGACCGGGGTCACGGCGGCGAAGAACTCGGCGGCGGCGTGGACGACGATCCCCCACAGCACGTCCTCTTTGGCGTGGATGTGGGCGTAGAGCGAGCCGCCCTGGAGGTCCAGCGCCGCCGCGATCTGGCGGATGGTCGTGCCGTGATAGCCGTGCTGGCTAAACAGCCGCGCCCCCGTCGCGTAGATTTGTGCTACCCGCTGCGTACTATCCACGAAACCGGTCCTCCAAACAAACGCTTGTTAGGCTAATTATAGCAAAAGCTGTACCCCTGTGTCAATTGAATCCTGGCACATAACGTGCAGGTCAACCGGCAGACCGAATAGTTTGAAACAGTACTACCCGTGTCAAGGAGCAGGTGTATGTTGAAGCGATTGTCCGACCCCCCGCGCTATCTACCCACCGTCGCCTTACTGGCCCTCGTCGGGCTGCTGAGCGTCCTGGCCGGTCGCCAATTCGGCGTTCCCGTCGCCACCGCGCAATCCGTCTCCACTGGCGACGACGCGCTGCGCGAGTTAGTAACGCGCGTGCTGGCGCCGCGTACGCCAGGCGCTGCCACCGCCTCGACCTTCACACTTCTGCCGGGCGAACTGCCGTCGGCGCTGCCCGTTCAGCTTGACCTGCCCGCCGGCTCGCGTGTCGTGGGCAGCGTGGTGCGGGGCGGCCAGGGGGCGGAGATTGTGGTCGATGTGCCCCTGACGGCCCAGCAGGCCGTTCAGCGTTTCCGTGACAGCTTCAGCCGCCAGGGCCTGGTGGACCCCTACGGCGACGGCACGCCCTCCGGCTTCCAGTCCACCGAGACGACGACCAGCCTGACCATGTGCCGCCAGGGCGAGGTCGCCTCAGTCAATGTGACGGCCTACGGCCAGGCCACGGGGCCGACCGATGTTCACGTCCGGGTCCTCAACGCGCCCGAGCAGGGCGGCGTGCGGTGCGGCCAGATGCCGCGCCCGGTCCAGCCCCTGCCGCGTGACCTGGTGCCGCCCCTCGTCGCGCCCCCGGGCGTGCGCATGACCAGCCTGTCCATGGACTCTAACGCCGACGGCCTGTACTCCCGGGCGCTGGTCGAAACGGGGCAGTCGCCGCGCTCGCTGGAAGAGTACTTCGGCAACCAGTTGACGGCGGCAGGCTGGCAGCGCCAGGGCCGCGAGGTCGGCACCGCGACGGCGACCAGCACGTGGACCTTGCCGCAGACCCAGGGCGAGCGCACCGCTGTCCTTGTCGTCACCGAGAGCAGCGCGCTCCAGCGCCTGCTGGTGCTGCACGTCAGCGTGCCCGCCCTCCCCATCCCGCGCGGGGTCGCCCGTCTCCCCTAGCCGTTAGCGCGTCTACAGAACTCATTCGACAGAATTAACAGAATGGCTCAAACCGTCTTCTCGGACGATTTGTAACTTCTGCGAATTCTGTTAATTCTGTCTAGTTCTTTAGGCTTTCCTAAAAAAGCCCTTGACACGCGGCACAAAGTGGGTTATAATTTAGGAAATCCTAAACCGGTCGGATGCCTATGCCACCTGAAATGCCTGCCTCCGCCGCTGACCTCAGCGCCAGCGATAGCGCCACCGTCACCGCCGCCCATGATGTCCTCCAGGGACGCGGCGATGGCAAGGGGTTTATCCAGCGCCTGCTCCCCTTCCTCGGCCCGGCCTTCGTTGCTAGCGTCGCCTACATGGACCCTGGTAACTTCGCCACCAACATCCAGGCCGGCGCCCAGTACGGCTACCTGCTCATCTGG
>CAZFUK010000226.1:0-2191 GCA_964522005.1 uncultured Anaerolineales bacterium
AACGCCCGTGTCCTCGACGGCACGGGCAACCCCTGGTTCTACGCCGACGTGGGCGTGGTCGGCGACCGGGTCGCGGCGGTGGGCAAGCTGGACGGCCCGGCCGAGCGGGTGATTGACGTGGGGGAGAAGTTCCTGGCACCGGGCTTTATTGACGCCCACGTCCACAGCGATGTCGTGCTGCTGGCCGACCCGCAGCACGAGGCCGGGCTGCGCCAGGGTATCACCACCCACATCATCGGCCAGGACGGCATCAGCCTCGCGCCGGCCTCCCCGGCGACGATGGACTACATGCGCTCCTACTTCGCCGCCATCAACACCGTGCCCGACATCGGGTGGGACTGGTCCAGCGTGGCCGAGTTCCTGGCCCGCTTCGACAACCGCACGGCCATCAACGTGGCCTATCTCATCCCCCACGGCAACCTGCGGCTGGAAGCGATGGGGCTGGCCCACCGCCTGCCCACCCGCGACGAGATGGCGCACATGCAGCGCCTGGCCGACCAGGGCATGCGCGAGGGCGCGATTGGCTACTCGACCGGCCTGGACTACATCCCGTGCCCCTACTCCGACACCCAGGAACTGGTGGACATCGCCAAGGCCGTCGCGCCCTACGGCGGGGTCTATGTCACCCACATGCGGAGCTACGGCGACCGAGTGCGCGATGGTGTCGAGGAGACGTACACCGTGGGCGTCGAGGGCGGCGTGCCCGTGCACATCTCGCACTACAACGGCTCAGCCGACCTACTGCTGGGGCTGATTGACGAGGGGCGGGCGCGGGGCGTGGACGTGACCTACGATACCTACTGCTACCTGGCGGGCTGCACCATCCTGGCAATGGTCGCCCTGCCCCAGTGGGTCCAGGAGGGCGGCGTAGGCCCCACGGTGGAGCGCATTCGGCAGCCGGAGATCCGCGAGCAGTTGCGGGGCTGGATCGAAGCGCCCGAGCGTCGGCTAGAGTACCTCCAGTTGGCCTACGTCGAGGGCCACCCGGAGGAGGAAGGGCTGCGCGTGCCCGACGCGGCGGCCCGCCTGGGCCAGACCCCGACCGACTACATCTGCGACCGACTGGCCGAGACGAGTATGCAGGTGTGCGCCATTGCCCACCACTCCGGACTGCGCACCGAGGACGACATGGGGCGCATCCTCCGACACCCGGCGCACATGGCAGGCAGCGACGGCATCTACTCCGGCGGCCGTCCGCACCCGCGCGGCTTCGGCTGCTTCGCCCGCTACCTGGCCTACCACACCCGCCAGCGCGGCGACTACACCTGGGAGGAGGCGGTGCGCCACATGACCTCCCACGCGGCGCGGCGCTACATGCTGGTGGATCGCGGCCAGGTCCACCCGGGCTTCGCGGCCGACCTGGTCGTGTTCGACCCGGACCGGATCCAGGACCGCGCGACCTACGACAACGGCGCGCAGTACGCCGAGGGCGTCGAGCACGTCGTGGTCAACGGCCGGCTGGAGCTAAGCGACGGCGAACTGACGGGCACGCTGGCCGGGCGAGCGTTGCGCCGGCCGGGCGCGACGGGGTAATGATAGGATATCGCCCGTCTAATTGGTAGGGGCATTGGGAGCCAGGAGGCAGCTATGCCTGTTTCGCCCGAGGCGCAAGCCGTGCATGACGAGGCCTTTGTGCTGCTGGCCCATCTCCACATGCAGCGCCAGTTCACCCCCACGGCCATCGAGTACGTGCGGCCCGCCGAGGATGTGCCGGGACGGCAGGTGGACATCCCGAAGCTGCGCCAGGGCGGGGTGAAGTGCATCTGGCTCTCGGAGGGCGGCCCGGGCGAGGTCTCGGTGGACCCAGCCGCCATCTCACGCGGCCAGACTCAGCCGAACGACCGCCCGGCCATCCGCACCGTCTATCGGGGCGCGTCCGAAGTCCAGCGCCTGTTGCGCGGCTTTGACGCCGTCGCTCGCCTGTGTCAGACCCATGCTAACGACCTGGGCCTGGCGCGGAGCGTGCGCGAGGCGCGGGAGATTGTCGCCAACGGCCGGATCGCTGTCTTCTGGCACTCGGAAGCCCTGCTCATCGCCAACGACCTCGCCATGCTGCGCTGCTACCACGGCCTCGGTATGCGAGTGGCCGGGCTGGTCCACGGCTCGCCCCTGGACTGGGTGGACAATGACCTGGAGCAGCATGACCCCAGCGGCCTGACCGAGTTTGGGCGGCAAGTGGTGCGCGAGATGA
>CAZFUK010000226.1:2201-3114 GCA_964522005.1 uncultured Anaerolineales bacterium
CGTGGTCCAGACCACCCGCCACCCCATTGTCGCCTCGCACTCGAACCCGCACAGCCTCTCGCCGCTGCGCCGCAACCTGACGGACAACCTGGTCCAAGCCATCGCGGATACAGGCGGCGTAGTAGGCATCCACTGCTCGTCCGCCTTCGTGGACATCCAGTGTCTTCATGGACGGAGCGGCGGTCGGGCGGCGATGTACAACGAGGCGCGCCTCGACCTGCTCGATAAGATTCGGACGCCCGGCGCGCTAGACCCCTTCGAGTACGAGGCGGCGATGCGCGCCGGCGGCGGTGCTCCCGCCGATGCCGTCTTCCCCACCGTCCACCTGGAACGGTTGATAGACCACGTAGACTACCTGGTAAACCTGGTCGGGGTGGACCATGTCGGCATCGGGACCGACTTCCAGTTCCTGGAGGACGCCGTCGAAGACTTTGATTCGGCGGCCAAGACGCCCCACGTGACCGAGGCGCTGCTGCGGCGCGGCTACGCGCCAGAGGCGGTTGGCAAAATCCTGGGGGGTAACTTCCTGCGGGTGATGGAAACAGTCATCGGAGAGTAACGGCACAGCCTATGTGGCGAGCCTTCAGTCCGGGCTGGTATTCGCGGTGGGTGCGGCGCGGCTCCAGTCAGGAGGCGCAGACCGTCCGCCTGCTCTACATCGAGATCTTCGGCGCGGGGGTGTACAACGCCATTATCACCTTCAATGGCGTGTACGCCCTGCGCCTGGGCGCGTCGAACCAGCTCATCGGCTGGCTGTCGTCGGTGCCGTCCCTCGTCGTCGCCCTGTTCACCCTGGTCGCCGGCCAGCAGGTCGAACGCAGCCGGGACCGCCTGGCCCTCGTCTCGCGCACGGTCCTGCTCTACCGCCTGGGCTTCCTCGTCATCGCCCTGATGCCGTTGGTGGTTCAGGAGG
>CAZFUK010000226.1:3124-8034 GCA_964522005.1 uncultured Anaerolineales bacterium
GCTGTGCGCGCCAGTGCGTCCTGTGCACGGGCCGCGCGCTCGTCCTGGTCGCCATCATCATCCTGATGGCCGTGCCGCTGCCCTTCATCAACGTGGGCTTCAACACGGTCTTCGCCGAACTGGTGCCGGCGCAGCGGCGCTCGGAAGTGGTCAGTTGGCGCAACATCATCCTCGGCGCCACTATCACGAGCGTCGCCCTGCTGGCGGGGCGCGGGCTGGACGCGCTGCCCTTCCCCCAGAACTACCAGCTGCTCTACTTCATCGCCTTCCTGGGCGGCCTCCAGAGCCAGTATTTCTTCCAGAAGATAAAGCCGCCGCCCGGCGGTCCAACGCCCACTGCCGCGCCTACCAAGCCGCCGCGCCTCTCGTGGGCCGCCGCTCGCCACCTGTTCCAGGACAATCCTGGCTTCCTGAGAATCACCGTCAACACCTTTGTCTATGGCATCGGCCCGTGGATGGTCACGCCGCTGTTTTCGATCTACTACGTGCGCGAACTCGGCGCGAGCAACACCTGGGTCGGTGAACTGACCAGCGTCATCAACCTGACGGGCATCCTGGGCTACTACCTGGGCCGCAAGGTGGTCCGCCGCTGGGGCGAGCGGCCGGTGCTGGCCTGGACGACCATCGCCGCCGGGCTGTACCCGTGGCTGATCACCCTCTCACCTGTCCTCACGCCCATCCTCTTTCTGGGCGCGCTCTATGGCATCGCCAACTCCGGGCTGAACCTGAGCCACTACAGTACCCTGTTGCGAGTGATTCCCGAAGGCCAGCGGCCCATGGGCCTGGCCTTCTACAACCTGGTTATGTTCTCCGGGGCGTTTGTGAGTCCGGTGGTCGCGGTCGCGCTGGCCGACGTGGTCGGTGTGCGGACCATGCTCATCGTGGGGACGGTGTTCTGGGTGACGGGCGGGGTGATGCACCTGCTGCGGCCGGCCGAGGCGGCGCCCGGCTCACAGGCGGTCGAGGCGTCGGCGCAGGCCGTCGGCGAGCAGGTTGAAGCCGAAGATGGTGACGAGGAAGGCGCCGGCCGGGACGAGCGGTAGCCACCACCAGCGGAAGATTTCGAGACGCGTGCCGGCCAGCATGCCCGCCCACTCCGGCTGCGGCAACTGGGGCATCTCGCCCGTCAGTAGGTCGCTGAACGAGAAGGCGCGCGTGCTGCCGAGGTACAGGCCCAGGAAGCCTAGCTCGGCCAGGATGAGCAGCGCGGCGGCCACTTCCTGGGCCAGGGCGGGCAGGACGACGGGCAGCAGGTTGGGAATCAGGTAGTGGCGGATTTTGTGGCGCGTGGTCGAGCCGACGGCGTCGGCGGCCTGCATGTAGGGCATGGCCTGAATCCGCAACACGCCGCTGTAAATCAGTTGCGTCCAGGCGGCCCAGCCCGTCAGCCCCAGCCCCACCAGGAACACGGGCGTCCCGCGCGCCGGCCCAATCGTGGCGACCACCATATAGGCGAACAGCAGGCTCGGCAGGGTGGCGGACGCGCCACTCAGGATGAGCATGTAGCGGCGGACTTCCCCCGGATACCACGCCGCCGCCCACCCTGATGTCACCCCCAACACAATCCGAATCACGGCCACTACCAGGGCTACACTCAGCGTTGTGCGCGTGCCGTAGATCAGGCGGCTGAGCACGTCGCGCGCCTGGACATCGCTGCCCAGCGGGTAGCGGCTGCTCGGCGGGAAGGGCGGAGCCATGGGCACGCCGTCAATCTCCTGGAGGATGGAGCCGCGCAAGTCGGGCGGGTAGGGCGCGAGGCGGCCCGGCGCGACGGCGGCGGCCAGCACGATGAGCAGGATGGCCGCGCCCAGCAGCAGGGGGAGGTTGACGCGGAGCCGACGGAAGACGGAGGACCGAGGACGGAGGACAGAAGACGGAAGACGGAAGACGGAAGACGAACCAAGGCTGTCGGCCTGTCGTCCTTGTTCCATCCTTGACCCTCGAACCTCGGTCCTCGGACCTCCGTCCTTGGTCCTCCGTCCTCCGTCCTTCATAGCCCGTCCTCCCGCGCCAGGGGGTCCACGCGTCGGCGCAGCGCCTCGGTAGCCATGAGGAGCAGGACATACGTCAGGCCGAGGCTGGTCAGCAGGAAGGCGACCTGGGCCGCGTTGTACGGGTTGGAGCGGGTCGAGGTCACGACCTGGAAGAGCAGTTCGCGGCCCGCGCCGGGCCAGTTGAAGACAAACTCGACAATGGGCAGGCTGCTGAGGGAGAACAGCAGGGCGATGGGCACGCTGGGCATGAGGGCGGGCAGGACGTTGGGCCAGATATGGCGCAGCAGCACCTGGCGGCCCGTCAGCCCCTTGCTATAAGCGGTGCGGGCGAAGTCGCTGCCCAGGGCGTCCTGGGTCGCGGCGGCCACCACCGAGGTGAACAGGGCCAGCGGGCGCGCGGTGAGGGTCAGGGCGATGGGCAGCAGTCGGCGCGGGTCGAACTCGGAGGCCGTGCCGCTGACCAGGATGAAGCGGATGCCGGTCAGGGGCAGCACCCACAGGACGAAAAAGACCATGATGAACAGGGCCAGCAGGAAGCTGGGGGTCATGGTGCCGAGGTAGCTCAGCGCGCGCACGAGGGCGCTGAGGGGCGAGGCGGGCCGCGAGCCGGCCAGGAAGCCGGCCAGCGTGCCCAGCGCCAGGGCGACGACCAGGGCCGTGGTCAGGGCCAGCACGCTGTAGCCCAACGCCGCCACCACCCGCCCGCCGACTACCCACCACGCCCCGCCCAGGCTGCCCCAGAAGGCGACGTAGCCCGCCGCCGCGTCATAAAGCAGGCGCAGCACGGGCTGGTTGACCGTCAGCGCGCTGCACAGGGAGGCGGCGAAAAAGACGGCCAGCAGGCGCAGGACGATGTCCAGGACAGGACGCAGCCACGCGGTGAACGGCGAGCGCGAGGGCGGGGCGGGCGGGGGCGGCAGGGGCGTCACGCTACAGTTTCCCCTCGCGGCGCAGCATATCCACCAGCGACTCCTGGACGCCGACCGGCAGGCTGACGCGCGCATTGCCCCGCCGCTCCGACTCGTAGACGGCGGTGATGATCTCGACCGCCTTACGCCCGTCCATGCCAGAGCAGCGCGGCTGGCGTCCGGTCGCCATGCACTCGACGAGGTCCCGCGCGGCGCGCAGGAAGACCGGCTCCGACCAGGCGGGCGGCGGCATCTCGCCCGGCTCCAGGACCCACCAGTTGCCCTTCTCGAAGTCAATCAACCGGGCTTCCCACAGGCCGGGGTTCGTCTCCAGCCGCACCACGCCCCGCTCGCACTGGAGCTCGATGTCGAAGCGGCTATAGGTGGTCAGTTCGTCGCTGATGACAACGGCGTCCACGCCGCTCTCAAACTGGAGCAGCGCGTAGCTGGTGTCCTCGACGCGGAACTCAAACCGCTGGCGGCGGGTAGCCGTGCCGATGACCGAAGTCACCTCGCCCGCGAAGAAGCGCAGGATGTCGAAGGTGTGGACGGCGTCGTGGAGGAGCGGGCCTTCGGTGTCGGCCACCCAGTCCGGGGTGGGCTTGGCGCCCTGGCAGTGGGCGACGATGTGGTACAGCGGCCCCAGGCGGCCCGACGCCACGAGTTGGCGCGCCGCCTCGTACTCGCCTGACCAGCGGCGGGTGCAGTTGACGAGGAGCGTGGTCCCAGACCTGGCGCAGGCGTCGAGGATGCGGTCACAGTCGCGCAGGTCGAGGGCCATCGGCTTCTCGCAGAATACCCCCCGCACGCCCGCCGCGCAGGCCGCTTCGACCATTGCGGCGTGCAGCGGCGGGTGGGTGGCGACGGCGACGATGTCCAGCGCCTCGCGGTCCAGCATCTCCCGATAGTCGTGGTAGAGGGCGGTGACGCCCCACCGCTCACCGAAGGCGCGCAGTCCGGCCGCGCCGCGATTGCAGCCCGCGACCAACTTCGTGTTGGGCAGCATGTCGAACGCGCCGGCGATGGTGACGGGGTGCTCGTCCGACGACTCCTCCATCTTGCTGGCGACGCGCCCCGTGCCGATGATGCCCACGCGGTACTCGGTCATTCACCCTCCCCTAAGGTTGCCAGGCGAGCATATAAACGGCGGCGTTGAAATCGGTGACCTGGTAAGGCTGGCCTCCGTCCGCGCTCACCACAAACAGTTGCGGGTAAGGCCCGACAAACGACACAAAGGCCAGCCAGGCGCTATCCTGGCTCCAACGCACGCGGCCGCACGGCCTCTCGCGGAAGGTGAGGCGACGCGCCTCGCCGCCGTCGAGGTTCATCACGTACACGTTAGGCACGCTATCATAGACGCCAATATGGGCGATGCGTGTCCCGTCCGGCGCGATGGCTGGCTCATCACTCGACCCATGCGCGTCCTGGTCCGAGAGGCGGAAGCGCACATAGCCGCGTCCTTCCGTGAGCCGTTCCACCGGCCCGCCCTCGGCGCGCACGCGGTAGACCTCACCATCACGCCGCAAGAAGACAATCCACTCGCCATTGGGCGTGAAGCGCGGCACATACGAGTTGGGGTGGTCGGGCGTCAGGTCCGTGACCCGCTCATCGGCGACCGTCAGCAGCTTGAGGCGATAGCCGTCGGCCGGCCCGGAGAAAACAACTCGTTCCCCGCCCGTATCTAGGGCGGCCATATACGTGTAACCCAGATGGGGGGCCACCAGGCGCGGCGCGCTCCCATCGGCATTCGCCAGGACCGCGCGGCCCATGACGCCATTGTGGATAGTATACACCATCTTGCGCCCGCCGCCCGACAGGGCAAAGCCATACGCCTCGCGCCACTCCGCGCCCAGTGGGTCGCCCGCCGTCAGGTTGACCAACTCGCCCCCATCTGGGCGGCAGCGATAGATTTGGTGGCGGCCGGTGAGGTCGGATTGAAAGGTCAGCCACTGGCCGTCGGGGCTAAACGTCGGGAGGTTAGCGTCTCGTCCGGGCTGCGAGAAGACGC
>CAZFUK010000227.1:0-8024 GCA_964522005.1 uncultured Anaerolineales bacterium
GTAGTGCCGGGCCTCGGATAGTGGAGGGAATAAAAAAGCCCGCGCCAGGTAAAGGACCGGCGCGGGTTGCTTTGGTGCGTCACTGTCTAGGCGGTACGGACTCGGCTACCCACGGTAATAGTTCGGCCGTTAGGAACGCCAGTCGATGGACGGATGCTCATTTGAGTAGTCCCAGTGTGGGTCATGGATGATCACAGCGGGGCGCCAGTCGAGGGAGGGGTGCTCGTTGGCATAGTCCCAGCCCTTCTGGTTGACCACGGGGTCCGCCGGTCTCCAGTCCATTGAGGGATGCTCGTTGGCATAGTCCCAGCGCCGATCGCTCACAACCGAAGCGGGTAGCCACTCAATCGAGGGGTGCTCATTGCTATAGTCCCAGCGTCTGTCATAGACGACGGGGTCGGCCGGTCGCCAGTCGAGCGAAGGGGCTTCGTTGCGATAGTCCCACCGCGCGTCCTGGGCCACGACCGTATCGGCAGCACGCCACTCGATGGAGGGATGCTCGCTGGCGTAGTCAAAGGTCTGGGCGGTCTGGCCGCAGGCGGTGACGCCGAACAGCAAGAGTAGCCCGACCAACGCGAGCAGGATAGCGTGTCTGTTGAGTCTCATATGTCCTCCTTGTCTTGTCTGTAGCACAGACGTTGCCGGAGGCTGTTAAGGTGGATTCGCGAGTCGTACCGTCAGCCAGTGACGCACCCTGTAACCACTTGGACGCTTAGCCGGTCACGACCGGCAGGTTCGCCTTCTTCCAGGCAGTGAAGCCGCCGCTCAGGCTCTTGACGTTGGTGTACCCCATCAGGTTCAGCGCGGTCAGGGCCAGCGCGCCGCGATGGCCAATGGCGCAGTAGACCACGATGGGGGCCGTCTTGTCCTGGGGCAGCTTGTCCAGGCTCTTGGTCAGCGACCGCATCGGGATGTTGACCGCGCCCTCGATCTTGCCGTTGTCCTGGAGTTCCTTGGCCTCGCGTACGTCCACGATGAAGGGCTTGGCGGCCGCCATCTGCTCCTGAAGCTTGGCGGGCGCGACGCCGTTGTAGCCATCGGGCAAGGTGGTGATGTACTTATCCAGGGCGGCGAGCGCCTCGGCGTTGACCTTGGGCGCTTGGCCGGCCTTCGGCGCGACCGGCTCACCCTTAGCGATGGGCAGGTTGGCATCCTTCCAGGCGGTGAAGCCGCCGCTCACGCTCTTGACGTTGGTGTAGCCGAGCAGGTTCAGCGCTTCCAGGACAATGCCGCCGCGATGGCCGATGGCGCAGTAGACCACAATGGGCTGGTCCAGGGCGGGCAACTTGTCCAGGTTCTTGAGCACCTGGCGGATGGGGATGTTGACCGCGCCCTCGATGAAGCCGTTATCCTGGAGTTCCTTGGCCTCGCGCACGTCGAGGATGAAGGGCTTGGCGGCGGCCATCTGCTCCTGCAACTTGGCAGGGGCGACCCCGTTGAAGCCATCCGGCAGGGTCGAGATGTACTTGTCCACCGTGGCCTTCATGTCGAAGGCGGGTTGGGCAGCTGGGGCCTGCGGTTGGGGCGCAGCGGGCACCTGCTGCGGGGCCGGCGCCTGCTGCTGCGGGGCGGGCGCGACCGCCTGGGGCTGCTGGACCGGCGCGGCCGTCTGGGTCGGCGCGCCACAGCCGGCGACGAGCGCGAGCACGATGAAGAGGCCGAACATCAGGCGGTAGAGGCGGGGTTTGGACTGCATTGGGATTTCTCCTTAAAGCTGTGAGTGTTTATTTGGATTCGAGATTCGGTTTGCCGATTTGTTCCGCCAACCATTTCGCGTGTTCCAGCCGCGCGTACTCCCTCGTGACGTAGCCCGTGGTCATGGCGGGCAGGGCGTCGTAGACAAAGGTGAAGTAGACGTGGCCGACGAGTAACACAGTCACCGCGAGCATCGAAACATCGTGGAGCATGGCCACCAGGGGCAGCAGGGTCGCGCCGAGCGCGCCTTTGGCGAACCACAACACCAGGCCGGACAGGGTAACGGTGATAAAGGCCAGGAAGGTGCCGGCGTGGTGAAGCTTCTGCCCCGCGTTCAGCCGGCCCTGCGGCGGCAGACCCACGGCGTGACCCAGGAAGTAGGCCGGAAAGCGCTTGAGCCACGCCCAGTCGTCGCGGTCATAGTTGAACGCCTCGACCAGTAGCTCGCGGGTCTGGCGCGGGTTCAGCAGGGCATACACAAAGGGCAGGGCCATGAACAGGATCGCGCCGACGCGGTGCAGCAGGGGGCCGAGGCCGCCCCAGGCGATAGGGCTAAGCGGCGGCCAGAGCAGGGCCAGGCCGGTCACGAGCAGGGTCAGCACCGACGCGACGCCGAGCCAGTGAACCAGCCGCTGGCCGGGACGGTAACGCAGAATGCGCGGCTCAATTCGCGTTGTCATCAGCTTCCTCCTCCCCGGCCGCCTGGGCCGCTAGCATCTGCTTCTCCCGACGGTGCTCACGGCGGGCGAAGACAAAGGCCAGGGCGGTCGCCAGCACGCTCAACCCAGTCAGGCCCTGCGTGAGGGGCTGCACGGCGCGCTTCCACGTCGTGACCATCGTCGGCATCTGGGGCGTCGCGGGCAGGTCAAAGGCGCCCGGCGTGTCGGGCAGGACAAACAGCGCGCCTAACCCGCCAAGCTGCGTCTCGCCGTAGACCTGGGCCGACGGGAAGCGCTGCGCCAGCCGCGCCGCCCGCTCGTGCGCCGTCTTCAGGATAGCCTCGCGCGGCCCGAACTTCAGCGCGCCCGACGGGCAGGTCTGGACGCACCAGGGTTCCTTGCCCTCCTGCGTCAGGTCCGCGCAGCCCGTGCACTTGGACACGTGGCCGTCTACCATCTTGGGGATGCCGTAGGGGCAGGCGTCGGTGCAGTAGCCGCAGCCAGAGCACTTTTCCAGGGCCACGGCGGTCAAGCCGTCCACCTTGCTGAGTGCGCCAGTCGGACAGACGGCGACGCACGCGGCGTCGGCGCAGTGGAAGCAGCGGCTGTGGACAAACGAGCCGGTCAGGTTCGGGAAGCGGCCCCGCACGTCCTCGCGGATACGGATGTAGCTCTCACCGGGGGCCAGTTCGCGGCCGGTCTTGCAGGCGACGACACACGCCTGACACCCGATGCACTGGCCGAGGTCTACCAGGATCGCGTTCTGTCCCATGTTAGACCTCCTTCACCAGGCGCACGAAGTTGACGCGCAACCCCGCGCTACCCGACACCGGGTCGAGGGCATACTGGGTCTGGAGGGAGGTATCGCTCGCGCCCTTGCGGTGCGCCCGTGTCAGGCCCGGCGCGTTGTGGCCGAAGCCGTGGACCATGTAGACCGCGTCGGGACGGATGCGCTGGGTCACTTTGACCCGCACCGGCCCCTCGCGGACACCGTCCCCGTTTTCAAGCCAGACGTAGGCGCGGTCCGCCACGCCGAGCTTCGCCGCTACGTCCTCGTTGACCCACACCTCGTTCTCGCTGTAGAGTTCGCTCAGCATGGGCGTGTTCTGCGTCTTGCCGAAGGTGTGCAGCGGGTGGCGGCCATACAGCAGGCGGAAGAAGCCGGCGGGCGGCTCAGCGGGCGGCGTGAACACGGGCAGCGGGGGCTGGCCGGCGTGGGCCAACGCTTCCGAGTACAACTCGACTTTGCCGCTGTCGGTCGGGAAGGCCGGCTGGTCGCCCGTCTCGAAGTCCGCGATGTAGGGCTTGCCCTTCTGCACCACGATGCCCTCTTGCTCGCGCAGCTTGTCCAGGTTCAGCCCCAGCGAACTCAGCCGCGTGTTCAGGTACTCCTCGGCCGTCTCGAACGGGAAGAAGTCTTCCAGTCCCAGCCGCATGCCTAGCTCGCGCGCCATCCACCAGCCTGGCTTGGCCTGGCCGGGCGGAGCGACGGCTGGCTCGCGCAGGGCGATGTAGGGCGTCTTGTGGCCGCACGCCCACAACTCGTCATAACGTTCGAGATACGTCGCTTCGGGGAGCACCACGTCTGCCCAGGCGATGTGGTCCTGGGGCAGGACATCAATCGCCATCACGAAGTCGAGCTTCTGGAGCGCCTGCTTGGTGCGCGGCACGTTGGGCACGGTGTGCAGCAGGTTCGTGCCGTAGACGACCAGGCCCTTGATGGGGTAGGGCTTGCCCGTCACCATCGGCTCAACCAGTTCTTGTATCGCCGTCGCGCCGCGCAGGAACTTCTCGCGCGCGCCATCCGCCCGGGTCTTACCGGTCGGTCCTGGAGGCAACACGGCCTCCTTGCCAGGGGCGGCCCCTCAGCCACCGGCGCCGCCCGTGACGGCGTAGGGGGGATGGGGATACTCGTCCAGGAACGGCGGTTTGTTAAAGTACAGCCCACCCGGCTGGCCCAGCGCGCCGAGCAGGGCATTGAGGATGTAGACGGCGCGCATGCGCTGCGTGTCGTCGCCGTACCAGGCCACGTGGCGGCCGGGCACAATCACCGATTGCGGACGGGTGGCCGCCATCTGGCGGGCCGTGGCGCGAATCTGGTCCGCGCTCAGGTCGGTGAGCGGCGCGGACCACTCTGGCGTGAAGGGCTGGACGTGGGCGGCGAGTTGGTCGAAGCCGCTCGTCCAGCGATCCACAAAGGCCTTGTCGTACAGGTTCTCGGTGATGAGGACGTTGGTCCAGGCCAGCAGCAGCGCCAGGTCCGTGCCCGGCTTGATCGGCAGCCAGGTGTCGGCCTTCATGCCCACCGACGAGAAGCGCGGGTCTACCACAATCAGCTGTGCGCCGCGCGCCCGCGCGTTGGCGAGGTCCTGCATGGTCGTGTTGCGGGCGTCCTCGCCGATGTGGGTGCCAATGAGGACGATGCAGCGGGTCTGGTCCCAGTCCACCGGCTCGTGGTTGCCGATGCTGCGCCCGTAGGTCAGCAGGGCGGCTTCCTCGCGCGCGCTGGTGCACAGCGACATGGACGGCTTGGCGGCGTTGGGGCTGCCCCAGGCTTGCGGCAGGTAGTCGGTGAACCAGAAGTCGCCCGACGTGTGGCCGAAGAAGGCGACCGCTTCGGGGCCGTCGCTGTCCTTGATGCGCAGCATGGCCTTGGCGGCCGTGTCGAGCGCCTCGTCCCAGGTAGCCTGGCGGAACTTGCCCTCGCCCCGCGCCCCGGTCCGAATCAGTGGCTGCGTCAGCCGGTCCGGGTCATAGGTAAACGAGACGCCGGCCTGACCTCGGCCGCACAGCATCCCCCGGCTCTTGGGGTCCTTGGGGTTGCCGTCAATCTTGTACACGCGGCCATTGACGCTCTGCACGACGATGCCACAGCGCCAGGGGCACATGTCGCAGTAGTTATAGGTGGTTTTGACCCCTCCCTGGCGATACCAGGGCAGGGGGAGTCCCAGCCGCGCCAGGCTGTCGAGGAACGGCTGGACGGCGCGGTCGGCCAGGGCCAGGGCTGCGACGGCGGTTGCCGAACCTTTTAGAAAGCCGCGACGCGAGACGTCGGGTATTTGGCGGGCCATGCTGCTTTCTCCTCCAACCGCGCCTCACGCTCCATGGCGCGGCGGATCAGACATAAGGCGCTCGAAAGCCATTCTTGATCGAGGTTCTCCTTCGGGATGCTGCTGCACGCCCCCGCCTCCCACAGGCATTGGCGGTACTGGCGCAATTGCATGGGCAGCAGGACGACGGTGCGGATGCGAGGGTTGGCCTGGACCAGGTCGCGGACGAGTTGAGGGGTCTCACCGTTGGCGAGCGCCCAGTCGAGGAAGACGACGTCGTCCAGGCAGGCCCGCACGCGCCGCAGCATCTCCTGGCGCGAACCGACCCAGACCACGTCTAGCTCGTGGGGTACGAGGCAGAGCGCCGCCTGGAGCAGGTCGCGCATCAGGGCTTGCGACTCGATATCGGGGATTGCCATCAGGACGCGAATCGGCATACCAGCCTCCGCGCGACGAGAATCGTCGGCTGTCGGCAGTGGAGCGTTGGTCCGGGGCCAACGGGCGCTGACTTGAACCTTCCAGGGTGGACAACATCCAGATGCTTAGCGAGCCGCCCCCCCACCGTTATGGTGTTGAGACGGCTCGCACAGCGCAGGAGGGAAGATAAATTCGGGAGAGGATTATTTTCTGCCCCCAGTGTATCCTATTTTGGGCTGTTTGTATATCAGGGAAAACCCAGCAGATGGGGTGGAAAAAGCCCTACAAGGAGAGAGGCTATCCGCTGTGGAACTTGCGCTAGCTCCACAGCCCTAACTCGTCACCGCGCGGACCAAGGCTTGAACCCCCGCGTTCTTTGGGATCTTGCCGATCGTTCCAATGATTTTGCCGTCGCGCACGGTATAGGTGAAGTATTCATCCGGCAAATTGACCTGTTTTCCCGTGGGCTGAAGCACCGGTATGCCCCGCAGAATGCCAGTATAATCGATGACACCAGTATGGGTTCCAGAAATATTGACTTGTAATTTGACCATATCCTCTCGCTCGTCGAGAGTCTGTTCGTTGAACTTAAAATCAGGCAGGGCGCGTTTGCGTGCCTGATGCATCCGCAGCGCGTCTCGCTTTCCTATTCTCACGAATAGACTGATTGGAAAGGGAATAGTCCCCGTCATCCTATACTCATCAGCAATGAAGGACTGTGCCGTGTCCCAATCACCAGCTTCCACGGCTCGCAGATGGGCGTAAACAACGTCTTTCGCGTGCATGCTATAGCTCCTTACAATGCTAAAGCAACGGCTTTCCGGACGTACTGACGGGTTTCGAGCTGTTGCAACATAAACGCTGCTAAATCGGAGCGGGGTGTAACTGAGCCACCCGGTAGGGCGTAGGCTTCAGCTACACGGCACTGGCCGGTCGGTGGCGCATCGGTTAATGCTGCTGGGCGCACAATTGTCCAATCCAGTCCGCTCTTCATGACGATACTCTCCATCGCCTGCTGGTCGCGATAGATGTTAGCATAGATGCGCTTGAAGATTTGCTCAAAGATGAACGGTAGGTTGGGATCATGCTGAGGATTGGTGCCGCCTGAGGTTACGCAAATCAGGCGCCGCACACCTGTAGCCTCCATGGCCGCACAGATACTCTGGGTGCTATCTGCATGGACAGTGGTGGGCTTGCGGCTCTGGGGCGCGCCAACGGCGGATAGGATTGCATCGCCCCCCCGTATCGCGGCCTCAATCGCGGCTTGATCACTAAATGACCCTTGAACAACATGGAGCCGATCATGGTGTACTGCGACACCATTGGGATGCCGGGCCACAGCGGTGATTGTGTGACCTAGTTCCAAAGCCTGTGTCACCAATTGCTGTCCCGCTCTCCCGGTTGCTCCAAAGATAACCAGGTGCATGGTTTAGCTTCCTTCCGATGGCTCACGGTGTTGTACAACCCGCGTCAGTTCTTCTAGCCCGGCAATGATCACCTGTTGCTGGTGTAACGTTAGCTCCGGCACCTCTTGGAGCCAGCGGTAGCGCGCCGCGATGCATTGCTCGGTCACCAGCCGTCCCTCGTCAGTCAGCGCAACCTGGGTAAAGCGGCGATCATGTACCGCCTCGGTGCGTGTCACAATACCCTGCTGCACCAACCCGTCAATCATCTGACTCATGGCAGCTTTGGTAACACCCACAAACGCGGCTAAGTCGGAGATCGTCGCAGGACCGCCTTTGTACAACTGCATAAAAACAAAGTAATGCGTCATCGACCAGCCTGACGTTTTCAAAAATTGAAACAAGTCATGCATGGAGTTGAACATAAAAAGTTCAACCCAGTTATGCATCGCATCCTGGACTGAAGTTGGTAGAGGCATAAGTAATTACAATTGATAGTTAAGCGGGGTTAATTATACCACGACAATTCGGTCGTGTCAAGTGACTATAGCCTACAACAACAGATGATGTCAGCCTCATCCTGATAGTGTTCTGTTGGCTACCCGCCGTCGGTGAGGAGGCCGCGCGCCAGGGCGTACTGGACCAGGGCGGCCCGGCTGTGGAGGTCGAGCTTCTGCATGATGCGCATGCGGTAGGTTTCGATGCTCTTGGGGCTGAGCACAAGCTTGTCGGCAATCTCGGCCGCTGTGTAGCCGAGGGCGATGAACTTGAGGACCTCACGCTCGCGCTCGCTGAGTTGC
>CAZFUK010000228.1:0-7979 GCA_964522005.1 uncultured Anaerolineales bacterium
GTAGGCGCGAAGTGCCCTGCCTGCCCTCCGAATGGAGGGTACTCAGGGTAGACGATCAGCCGAAGGCTCCACAGCCCCGATTTCAATCGGCGGGTCTTGTTATAGGAGGTGCCGCATGACTCTGATTGTCGTCGGCGCGGGCATGGCCGGTCTGGTGGCTGCGCTCCAGGCCCAGAGCCTCGGCGCCCAGGTCACGCTGCTGGAGAAGGGCGACATGCCCGGCGGCTCGCTCGGCCTGTCCGGCGGGACGCTGTGGTGCGCCCGCACGGTGGACGACCTGCGCCGCCTCGTGCCGCGCGGCGACCCCGACCTGGGCCGCGTGCTGGTCGAGGACTTCCCGGCCGGCGTCGAGTGGTTGCGCGGCCAGGGCGCGACGCTGACGCCGCTGCCCTCGCTGCCAGACCGCCATGTCTACTGGCTCGAACCCGGCCCGCGCGCCTTCATCGCCCACTTAATGAACCGCTTCGAGGCTGGTGGCGGCCGGCTGGTGACGGGGGCGATGGCCGAGCGTCTGGTCCAGGACGCGGCCGGGCGCGTGACGGGCGTGGTGGCGCGGGTGGGCGATGGGTGGGAGACTCTGGCCGCCGACGCGGTCGTTCTGACCACGGGCGGCTTCCAGGCCAACCCGGAGTTGCGGGCGCGCTACTTCGGCCCCAACGCCGACCGCTTCATCCTGCGCAGCAACCCGCGCAGCACGGGCGACGGGCTGCTCATGGCGACGAGCATCGGCGCGGCGGCCAGCCCGGCCCTGGCGACCTTCTACGGCCACCTCTTGCCCGCGCCGCCCGCCGTCGTCCCGACGCACGACTTCATCGCCTACACCCAGTACCACAGCGAGCAGTCGGTGCTGGTCAACCTGGCGGGCGAGCGTTTCACCGACGAGTCGCGGGGCGACGAGACCAATAACCAGGCCGTGGCCCGCCAGCCCGACGCCCTGGCCTTCCTGATCTACGACCAGGCCGTCTACACCGCTTACGCGGTCCGCCCAGGTGGCGGTGGCGCGCGTGCCACGGACACCTTCTACGAGTCCCGCGCCCTCGGCGCGCCCTCGGTCGTCGCGCAGACCCTCGACGAACTGGCCGACGGTCTCCAGGCCCTCGGCGTCTACGGCCCCGGCGTCTTCCAGACGCTGGCCGACTACAACGCGGCCGTCGCGGCCGGCCGGGCAGCCCAGTTGCGCATCCCGCGCCGCGCCCGGGCCAACCCCGTGGCGGCCCCGCCGTTCTACGCCCTCGGCGTGACAACCGCCATCACCTTCACCCTGGGTGGGCTGCGCATTGACGCCGACGCCCGCGTGCTGGACCGCGCCGGCCGGGCCATCCCCGGTCTCTACGCCGCCGGGGCCGATGCGGGCGGCGTCCACAACGAGCAGTACGCCGGCGGGCTGTGCCTGGGCCTGGTCTTTGGCCGCCGCGCCGCCCGCCACGCGCTGAACTTGACATGATTTACATAATTTACACGATTTGATGCTCTGTTGGCCGAGTCTTCTTAATCATGTCAATCATGTTAATCATGTCGAAGTCTTTCTTGAGGTTGCCATGCACATCCGCGACTTTACCCCCGACAGCCTGCCGCCCGCCGCTAAGACCATTCTCGACCTGGATGTCGCCCCCATGCCCGACGGCCAGCCGCTGCGGCTGACGCTCCTGGCGGCGCGTGGACCCCAGGCCGGTCCCACGGTGACCGTCCTGGCGGGCGTCCACGGCGACGAGTACGAGGGCATGCTGGTCATCCCCGAGGTCTTCGCCCGCCTGGATCCGGCCCAACTGCGCGGGACCGTCCTCATGGTCCCGGTCTGCAACGTGCCCGCCTACCAGGGCGCGCTCCGCTCCAGCCCGGTGGACGGCCTGAACATGGCGCGCGTCTTCCCCGGCGACCCCCAGGGGACCCTCACCCAACGCCTCGCCTACTGGCTGGGCGAGCGCGTCATCCGCCACGCCGACCTCCTGATTGACCTGCACAGCGCCGGGCTGGCCTACCACATCCCGCCCCTGGTCGGCTACTACCACCACGACAGCGAAGCGGGCCGCCGCTCGCGGGAGGTCGCCCTGGCCTTCGGGGCGGAGACCGTCTGGGCGCACCCCGACGTGGCGACCGGCCGCACCGTCTCCCTGGCAACCGACCTGGGCATCCCCTGGATTTATACTGAAGCGCCGGGGGCGGGCCGCGTCCGCCCCGAAGACTTCGCCCTGTTCACCCAGGGCGTGCTCAATAGCCTGATGGTCATGGGCGCGCTGGACGGCGCGCCGGAGGCGCGGCCTGTCCGCCACTACCTGTTCGGCGGGGGCGACCTGGACAAGTCCATCGCGGCCAACGCGGGCGGGCTGTTTGTGTCGCGGGTGGCGCTGCTGGACGAGGTAGGCGCGGGCGACGTCCTGGGCGAGGTGCGTGACCCGGCCGGTCGGACGCTGGAAGTCGTCCACGCTCCGGCCCCCGGCGTCGTCATCTCCATGCGCGGCCTGGTGCGCGTCTACCCCGGCGACGGCCTCTTCGCCCTGACTGGCAGGCTGGACGAGGGACGGGGCTAGCCGCCCCACCCCTGCGCCGCGCCCACCCGCTCGGCGGCGGCGCGCTCGTGGTAGCCGCTCTGGGCGAACACCTTCAATGGGTCGGCCACGCCGCCCAGTTCCTCTCGAGCGCGGGCCGTGAGGGGCCGGACGTCGGTCTCGAACGCCGCCTGCAACACCGCATACCCCCCCAGCACATCCCCCGCCTCCTGACGCTCGCGGAGCGCCGTCCGGTCCACCAGCAGCGCCTTGGCCCAGGCCGTCTGGACGTTGAGCACCGACTGAATCATGCCCGGCAGCTTCGGCTCGATGTTGAAGCTCTGGTCAATCATGTAGGCGATGGCCGCCGCCGTGGCCTGGGTCGTCGGGTCGTCCAGGGCGTCCACGATCTCGCTGAAGATGAGGAACAGGGCGAACGGGTCAATCGAGCCGACGATGAGGTCGTCGTCGGCGTACTTGCGGTCGTTGAAGTGGAAGCCGCCCAGCTTGCCGTGTTCCAGCAGCAGGGCGACGATGTGGGCGATGTTGGTCGCCTGCGGGTGGTGGCCGGTGTCCACCAGCACCTGGGCCTGCGGGCCGAGCGCCTGGCAGTGGAGCAGGGCCGTGCCCCAGTCGGGCAGGTCGGTGTGGTAGAAGCCCGGCTCGAAGAACTTGTACTCGACCAGCATGCGGCTGCCCGGCGGCAGGGCGGCGTAGACCCGGGCCAGCCCGTCCTGCATGCGTTCGTGGCGGCGGCGGAAGTGGTCCTGGCCGGCGTAGTTGGTGCCGTCCGCGAACCACAGGCTGAGCAGCTTCGAGTCGGTCGCGCGCATGACGTCGCAGCACTGGAGGATGTGGTCCAGGGCACGGTCGCGGACCGCCTTATCCGGGTGACATAACGAGCCAAGCTTGTACTCGTCGTCCTGGAAGACATTGGGGTTAATGGCGCCGATGCGCACGCCCTGCTCGGCGGCGTGGTCGGCCAGCGCGTCGTAGTCGTCCACCGCGTCCCACGGGATGTGGAGCGCGACGCTGGGGCAGCCGCCGGTCAGGCGGTGGACCTCGGCCGCGTCGTCTATCTTCTCAAACGCCGTGCGCGGGACGCCGGGCTGCTTGAACACCCGAAAGCGCGTGCCGGAGTTGCCATAGCCCCAGGAGGGCGTCTCGATCTGGAGTGCCTTGAGGCGCTGCATGACCTGGGGCACGTCCACGCCGTCGCGTGTCAGCGTCTCAGCCAGCGTTTCAAAAGCGAGCATAGAGTCTCCTTCAATAGGTAATGCCCTGGTCAGCCAGCCGCGTGAACCGGGCATATGCCTCGTCCCAGCGCGGGTCGGGGCGCGGCGCGTAGTCCACCACGGCAAAGGAGCGCCGCACCAGGTCGCGGCCCTCGGCCAGCGAGCCAAGCAGCCCCAACGACCGCAACTGCACGACGAGGTTGCCGACCGCCGTGGCTTCGACGGGACCGGCCGACACCGGCTTGCCGCAGGCGTCCGCCGTCAACTGGCAGAGCAGGCTGTGCTGCGAGCCGCCGCCGACGATGTGGACGCGCTCAAAGCGGAAGCCGAGCACGCCTTCGAGTTGCTCCAGCGTGTGGCGGTAGGCGAGGGCGAGGCTCTCCAGGCAGGCCCGCAGCAGCGCGCCCTCCGTGGCCGGGACGGGCTGGCCCGTGGCCTGGCAGTAGCGGCGCAGGGCGGTCGGCATGTCCGGTGGGGCGAGCAGGTCGGGGTGGTTGGGGTTGACCAGCGGTCCGAAGGCAGGGGCTTGCTCTGCCAGTTGGGCCAACTCGGCGTAGGACCAGGTCTGGCCGCCCCGCGCCCACGTCCGCTGGCACTCCTGGACCAGCCACAGCCCGCTGATGTTCTTGAGCAGCCGCGTCGTGCCGTCCACCCCGCCCTCGTTGGTCAGGTTCGCGGCGAGCGCGGCGTCGCTGAGGACAGGCGCGGCCGTCTCCGCGCCCACCAGGGACCAGGTGCCTGAACTGATATAGGCGCCCCTCGGCCCGCTCAGCGGCGTCCCCACCACCGCCGCGCCCGTGTCGTGGCAGGCGGGCGCGACCACCTGGACCCCGCCCCCCAGCCCCGTCGCCTGTTGGACCTCTGGCCGCAGGGGGCCGAGGACCGTGCCCGGCGGCAGGATGGGCGGCAGGAGGGCGGTGGGCAGGTCGAGCCGGGCCAGCAGGTCGCGGTTCCAGTCGCCCGTGCGGGCGTCGCACATCTGGCTCGTGCTGGCGACCGTCCACTCCGACCCCTGCTCGCCGCTCAACCAGAAGTTGAACAGGTCGGGCATCATCAGCAGGCGGTGCGCGACGTCGAGGGCCACCGCGCCCGTCTGACGCATGGCGAGAAGCTGGTAGAGGGTGTTGAAGCCGAGGAACTGAATGCCCGTCGCCTTGAAAATCGCTTCCCGTCCGACCCGCGCCAGGGCCAGGTCGAGCATGCCGTCGGTGCGGCGGTCGCGGTAGTGGTAGGGCAGGCCGACCAGCGTCCCATCGCGGCCCAGCAGGGCGAAGTCTACGCCCCAGGTGTCGAGGCCAACGCTGCGCACCTCGCCGCCCTGGCCGGCCGCCTGGGCCAGCCCGTCCAGGATGCCGGCGTAGAGGGCGAGCACATCCCAGTGCAGGCCGTCGGGCGTGCGCACCGGGCGGTTCGGGAAGCGGTGCAGGGGGTCCAGGTGCAGCCGGTCGCCGTCGAAGCGGCCCCGCGCCGCGCGGCCACTCTCCGCGCCGAGGTCAACGGCCACAACGGTCAAGGCCGAAGCAGTGACAGGGGAAGCAGGAAGGGTCATAGGCGCTCACGGATAGGCTAGAGGTGGTCCTATCATAGTCGGAGCCGGAGCAGGGGTCAAACTCGTGGGGTAAGCTGTCACAACGGGGCCGCTCTTCTCGTCACTCTTTCAGAACCGTTGACAGAATAGTTCCAGAGTGATAAGGAGAAGGCCATGCGGACCGATAAGCAACAGGTCGTGATGCTGGGTGGTGGCTACGCTGGGCTGCTGGCGGCGGCCCGCCTCGCGCAAAAGGGGCTGCCGTTGAGCATCACCCTGGTGGACAGCCGCGCCCACTTTGTCGAGCGCATTCGGCTGCACCAGGTCGCGGTGGGTCAGGCGGTTCCCCTGCGGCCCATGCGGGACATGCTGCCGAAGAGTGTGGCGTTCCGCCAGGGGCGGGTGGTCGGCCTGGACCCGGCGGCGCGCCAGGTGACCGTGGAGACGGCCGAGGGCCGCCACGCGCTCGATTACGACTGGCTGGTCTACGCCCTGGGCAGTGGCATAGACCTAACGAGCACGCCGGGGGTGGCGGACTACGCCCACAGCCTGAGCGGACCGGAGGCGGCGCAGCGGCTCCACGCCGCGCTAAGAGCGCAGGCGGAACGCGGCGGGCGCGTGCTGGTGGTGGGCGGGGGACTGACCGGCATCGAGAGTACAGCCGAGATCGCCGAGAGCTTCCCGACGCTGCGCGTCGAGTTGCTGACGGCGGGGACGCTGGGCGACGACCTGGCCCCGGCCGGGCAGGCGTATCTGCGGCAGGCGCTCTACCGGCTGGGGGTCACGCTGCGCGAGGGCGTCCGCGTCGCCCGCCTGACTGAGGGGGCGGCGCACCTGGCCGACGGCGAGTCTCTCCCGTTTGACCTCTGCCTGTGGACCAGCGGCTTCAGCGTCTCCCCCCTGGCGCGGGAGGCCGGGCTGCCCGTCAACGGGCGCGGCCAACTGCTGACCGACCCCTTCCTCCGCGTCGTCGGCCACGACCACATGTTCGCCGTCGGCGACGCCGCCGAGAGCCTGGGCGGGGGCGAGACCGCGCTGCGCATGGCCTGCGCGACGGCCATGCCCATGGGCGCGCACGCCGCCGACGCCCTGGCCGCCCTGGCGAGTGGCGGGACGCCCGCGCCCTTCCGCTTCGGCTACGTGATTCGCTGCATCAGCCTGGGTCGGCGCGACGGCCTGGTCCAGTCGGTCCACGCCGACGACATGCCCACGCCGAATGTCTTGACAGGGCGAGCGGGCGCGCTGGTCAAAGAACTGATCTGCCGCTATACTGTGCTCGGCCTGACGGGTGAACGTCGGCTCCGTCAACCGCTCTTCTACTGGCCGCAGCCCAGGCGGGCGCGGCGGCGGTTGACCACGGCGACCCGTGAGGCGGCTGGATGAGGGCCGGGGAGGCTTGGCTATGTCGGCGCAGGTAGACCCGTTTGACGAATACCGCCCACTGCTCTTCTCGATTGCCTACCGCATGCTGGGCAGCGTCATGGACGCCGAGGACATGGTCCAGGAGGCGTTCCTGCGCTGGCGCAACGTGCCGTCGGGCGAGGTGCAGTCGCCTAAGGCGTACCTCGTCACGACCGTGACGCGGCTGTGCCTGGACCAGCTCAAGTCGGCGCGCGCCCGGCGCGAGGAGTACATCGGCCCCTGGCTGCCGGAGCCGTTGGTGACGGAGGGGCGGCAGGCGGTCGCGGAGGCGGCGATGCTGAGTGAGTCCTTGAGCATGGCCTTCCTGGTCATGCTGGAAAGCCTGACGCCGACCGAGCGGGCCGTCTTCCTGCTGCGCGAGGTCTTTGACTACGAGTACGGGGAGATTGCCGCCATCCTGGACAAGAGCGAGGACGCCGTGCGGCAGACCGCGCACCGGGCGCGGGGGCACGTCCAGGCCCACCGACCCCGCTTCCACGCCTCCCGCGAGCAAGGGCAGCGCGTTCTGCGCCGCTTCACCGAGACTCTGGCGACAGGCGACATGGCCGGCCTGCTGGCCGTGCTCGCTCCCGATGTCACGGTCTGGTCGGATGGCGGCGGCAAGGCCGCGGCGGCGCGGAACCCTGTCCACGGGCCGGACAACGTCGCCCGCTTTATGCTGGGTCTGGTCAAGAAGGCCCAGGCGGGCTTTACGGCGCGCGCCGTGGAGATGAACGGCCAGCCGGGCGTCATCGCCTATGTGAGGGGGCGGCCCTTCCTGGCCCTGACCCTGGACGTGGCGGAGGAGCAGATTGTCGGCGTGCGCTTTGTCCTCAACCCGGACAAGCTACGCCGTCTTCCGGACCCGGCGGGGTAAGTGTCGCTAGATAAGAAGATTCTTATAGTTAGGCAGACAGGCCGAGGTAGACATCCACAGTCGCCTCGGCCTGTGTATACTTGTCCGAGAGAGGAGCGTGTATGAGCCAGGCTGTTGTCACGTCAAAAGCGGCGCGCCGAACGCCCCCCGGTCCGCGTGGGCATTGGCTGTGGGGGAGCTTGCTGGATTTCCAGGTTGACCCCCTGCGCACCTACGCCGAGGGCGCGCGCCAGTACGGCGACATCGTGCGCTTTCGGTTTGGCCCGTGGTATTCCTACCTGGTCACGCACCCCGACTACGTCCGCCACGTTCTCCAGGACAACCACCGCAACTACAACAAAGGCCCCATCACCCACGCCTACCTCAAGCCCTTGCTGGGCGAGGGCATGATCACCAGCCAGGGCGACTTCTGGCTCCGCAAGCGCAGGCTGAAGCAGCACGCGTCCACGACG
>CAZFUK010000229.1:0-5817 GCA_964522005.1 uncultured Anaerolineales bacterium
GTGCCGGAGATGGACGCCCGCATCAAGGCGGCGCGCGGCGGCTGAGGCGAGACGCTGAGGCGATAGGTTGTCACAGGGGGCGGGGAGCGGAGAGAGGATGCGGATGGCGACGACACAGGGCAACGCTGGGCGGTGGGTGGTGAACGGTAGATGGCTGGGCCGAGTGGTCGGGCTGGCGCTGGTCGGGCTACTGACGCTCGTCAGCCCGGCCTCGGCGGCCCGGCCGCCCCAACCCGCGACCGAGCGGCCGGCGGCTGCCTTCCAGGCCAACGACCTGTGGCTCTACCGCGACAGCCTCGAACCCGGTTGGGAGGACTGGTCGTGGAGCGCGACGCGCGACTTCGGCGCGACACCGGGCCAGGGCGGCAGCGGCGCGGCCCTGCGCGTGACGCTCACCAACTGGGGCGGCCTCTCGCTGCGGCGCCTGCCCTTCGACGCCTCGCCCTACACCCACCTGGAGTTCTACGTTCGGGGCGAGAGTCAGGGCGGCCAGAGCCTGCGCGTCTTCCTCCAGGACGCCAACAGCAACGAAATCGGCTCGGCCGCGCTGGAGAACCCGCAGTACATCGCGGGCGGCGCGGTCACCACCCAGTGGCAACTCGCCCGCATCCCCCTGGCCGACCTCAACGCCTACGCCCGGCCCGTCATGCGCGTCAACTGGCAGGGCCAGAGCCAGGCCAGCCCGCCCACCTTCTGGTTGGACGGCATTCGCCTCGTCGCCGCGCCGGCTGTCCCCCTCACCGCCACGCTGCGGCCGAGCCAGGTCGTCGGCTCGATTCCCGCCACCGTCTTTGGCACCAACGCCGCCTGGTGGAACGGCAACATCCACCAGAGCAGCGACGACGTCGCCAAGATTCGCGCCTCCGGGGTGAGCGTGCTGCGCTTCCCCGGCGGCTCCTCGTCCAACACCTACCACTGGCGGCAGCACGAGCCGCTGCTAGGCGGCGGGCCCGACTGGGAGCTTGGCTTCTCCGAGTTCGTCAGCCTGGCGCGCCAGGTGGGCGCCGAGCCGATGATTACCGTCAACTTTGGGACGGGCACGGCCGCCGAGGCCGCCGACTGGGTGCGCTGGGCGAACGTCGAACAGGGCTATGGCATAAAGTACTGGGAAATTGGCAACGAAATCTACGGCTCGTGGGAGCAGTCCTGGACGCACAACGGCCTTCAGTACTGCACCGGCGATACAGGCCACGACGGGTTCAACGCCTTTGTCCAGGCCATGAAGGCGGTGGACCCGACCATCAAGATTGGGGCGATTGGCGTGGACAGCCCCAACACCCCCGATAACTCCGACCCGGCCTGGGGGCCGCACGTGCTCCAGGCGTGCCAGGGCATGGACTTCTACATCATCCACATCTACGCCTTCGGCCCCGGCAACCGCGACTACGCCGGCCTGTTGGCCCACCCGCCCCAGACGTGGCCCGCCATCAAGGGCCGGCTGGACGCCATGTTCCAGGCCGCGGGCAAAGTAGTCCCGGTGGCCGTCACTGAGTATAATTCGTACTACACCGAGCCAGAGGCGCTGGCGATTCAGACCGTCAACACGCTGTTCCTGGCCGATACCCTCGGCCAGATTGTGAGTCAGGGTTTCCCCATGGCGAACCACTGGGACATCCTCAACGGCCTCAGCGCCAACGGCGGCGACTACGGCTACCTGCTGGGCGACCCGGGCCACCCGCGCCAGGCCAGCTACTACGCCTTCCCCATCTGGCGTCGCGCCGGCGACCAGCTGGTCAGCCTGACTACCAACGCCAACGCCGTCACGACCCTCAGCCTGTACGCGACGCGCCACAGCGACACGGGCGACGTCACCCTGATGGGCATCAACAAGACGGGCAGCGGCCAGTCGGTGGCGCTGACGCTCGAAAACACGCGGCTGGAAGCCCAGGGCCAGGCGTGGACCGTGCAGGGCGCGAGCCTCGACGCGACGACGGTGACTTTCAACGGCCAGGCCAACCCGCCGGTGGACCTGTCCACCGTCCCGCCCCAGACGGTGAGCGGCATCGGCTCCCAGTTCAGCTACCTCTTCCCTCCCTACTCGGTGACCGCGCTGACGCTGCCGGCCTGCCGCCCTACCGACATTACCTGTGACCGACGGGTGGATATTGCCGATATCCAGATTTGCGCCGCCGCCTGGCAGCGCAGCCCCGGCCAGCCAGGCTACGACGAGCGCTGCCGCCTCGACGCCGACAGCGACATTGATGTGGTGGATATCGCCCAGATCGCGCGGGATTGGGGGTGGTCGCGCTAGACGCACGCCTGTGGCCAGGGGCAGGGCCGATTCTCCAGTCGTATAGCGTTCGTAGGCTTAAAGTCCATATAAAGAAAGCCGCTCTCCACGTTATACTCTACAGCATATTCAACAGCCAAGCCACCCACCATCCACGACCCACTCTTCTTGTGCTTTTGCGCGCCACGCGCCACGTGACCCACCACCTCTAGAGGAGAACCAGATGCGACGTGTCACCCTGTTTGTGTTATCGCTCCTCGTCGTCGCCCTCGCGCTCCGCGCCGGCGACGCTCAAGGAGCGATGCCGTCTGACTCGCCTGTCGGCCAGACGGGCTGCGCCGAGGTCCAGAAGGCTGACAACGGCTTCGCCCGCCGCCTCAAGGGCTGCGGGCAGGTAGACCCGACAGGCGACCCGGAGACGATTGCCCGTGGCATCCTGAAGGCCCAGGCCGCCCAGTTGGGCCTGAAAGCCGACACCCAGGACCTGCAACTGACCGCCGTCCAGCCCACCAACGTCGCCACCCATGTCCGCTTCGCCCAGACCTACCAGGGCATCCCCGTCTTTCTCGGCCAGGTGCTCGTCCAGTACAACCGTCAGGGCGGCGTGGACCTTGTCGTCAACCAGACGCTGCCGAACCTGAACCTGGACGTCAAGCCCAAGCTCTCCGAGGCGGACGCCGCCAAAGCGGCGGAGGCAGCGGTCGGCGCGGCGTCCGAGCCGGGCCTGCCGAGCAAGCGCGAGCTGGTCATCTACGGCGACGGGGTCAAGCCGACCCTCGCCTGGCATATCCTGGTCAGCACGGCCCAGCCCGCCCACGAGTGGAACGTAGTGGTCTCCGCCCAGGACGGCAAAGTCCTGACCCGCTGGGACGCCCTCCGCTCCCCCAAGAAGACGGCGCCCGACAAGACCGCGCCGGCCAAGGCCGCCGCCCAGCTTGACCAGGAAACCGAGTCGCGGCTGCGCGGCCTACGCCGCCCCGGCATCGGCCTCGTCATCCCCCTGACGACCGCGACGCCGACGGCCACCCGAACCCCGGCCGCCGACGGCTCCGCACTCGTCTATGAGCCGAACCCGGTCCAGCAGACGGGCGACCGCACGCTGACCGACAACAACGACGCCAACTCGACCGCCCTCGCCAACGCCCGCGTCAACCTCCCCGTCCGCCACCTGGCGATGACCACCGCGCCGTTTACGCTCAAGGGCGCCTATGTGGATGTGACCGCGCCCAAGCCTTCGCGCTGTAGCCTACCCTATCAGCCCGGCCTGGCCCGCGAGAACACGCCTGTCTTCAACTACACGCGTGACGACGACCGCTTCGAGGAAGCCCAGACGTACACCGCGATTGACGATGTCCAGACCTGGTTCCAGAGCCTCGGCATCACCAACGCCAACAACCGCCAGCAGCCGGTGGATGTTCACTGTATCTCGGACGACAACTCGTTCTACAGCCCGGCGACCGGCATCCTGCACTTTGGCGACGGCGGCGTGGACGACGCCGAAGACGCCGAGGTGGTGATTCACGAGTACGGCCACGCCGTGCAGGACAACCAGGTCCCTGGCTTTGGCCCGGGCGACAGTGAGCAGGGCGCGATTGGCGAGGCGTGGGGTGACTTCCTGGCCGGTATGTACTACGTCCTGGACGGCAACGCCGCCTACCAGGCCAACTACAAATACTGCATCGCCGACTGGGACGCCGTCAGCTACAACGAGCCTGACCCCACCAACCCCGGCAGCGGCTGTCTCCGCTGGATCAACGGCCGCGACGAGGGCGATGGCAGTGACATCGGCCGCTACTCGGGCAGCCCGTCCGAGGTGCACAACGATGGCCGTTTCTACTCGGCCGCCCTCACCTGTGTCTTCGACGGCATGGGCGCCAACCTGACCGCCCGCGACGACGTGGTCAAGCTGGTCCTCCAGAGCCACTTCAGCCTCGTCCCGACCGAGGGTGACCAGGGCTTCGAGGACGCCGTGGACGCCCTCCTGCTGGCCGACCGCAACCTGTTCGGCGGCCGTCACCAACGCCTGATTACCGACTGTATGGTGGCGCGCGGCATCATCGAGTTGCCCCAGGTCGCCGCGCCCGTCCTGACCTTCCCGCGCGGCGGCGAAGTGCTCCCGCCCGCCTCGACCGTGACGATCACCTGGAATACCAACGGCGCCCCCGCCAACACCGTCTACGTCGCCGAGTACACGGCCCAGTGTCGGCCCGTCGGCGAATTCTACGACGACGTCGAGAACGGGACGAACGGCTGGACCGTCAGCCACCTCAGCGGTAGCGAGGATTGGCGCATCGTCACCTCCGACTCCCACAGCGCGTCGCATGCCTGGTTCGGGCCGAGCGCGAGCAGCGTCAGCGACATCGCCCTGGTCAGCCCGCCCATCACCGTCGGCGCCGGCTCAGTCCTCTCCTTCTGGCACCGCTACGAGTTGGAAGCCAGTTCGGACGGTACGACCGCGTTCGATGGCGGCGTGGTCGAGATGAGCACCGACGGGACCACCTGGACCGACCTCGGTCCGCAGATGACTCTGAACGGCTACAACCGCACGATCTCGACCTCCTTCGAGAACCCCCTGGGCGGCCGCCAGGCCTTCAGCGGCAGTTCCACCTGGGTGGAGACGCGCGCCACCCTGACCAGCGTCGTGGGGCGCTCCGTCCGCTTCCGCTTCCGCCTGGCGACGGATAGCAGTGTCGCCCGCAGCGGCTGGTGGGTGGACGATATTCTCGTCGGCACCCCCACCGACACGACCTGGCAGTCCATTGGCCGCTCGACGCCCGGCGTGACGAGCCTGACCTGGACGACGCCCAGCCAGCAGGGTCTCAACTACTGCGTCCGCGTGCGGGCGGAGGCCGAGGGCTTCGCGCCGTCGAACTGGACCTCGAGCCAGCCCTTCGCCGTCTACCAGGGCACCCCACCCACCATGACGCCGACGCGCACGCCCCAGCCGGCGCCCACGGGCACGGCGACCCCGACGGTCACGCCGGCGACTCCAGTGGCGACGCGGACGCCCACGCCTGTCGTCCCCGTCGTCACGCCGACGGCCACGGCAACACCGGCCGCCCCGTCGTGCTTCTACATGTCCGTCGTGCGGCTGTATGAGGTGCTGCCCAACGGCACGGCGCAGCGCCTGGCGAATAGCGATGGCGCTTTTACCGTGGCGGCGGTCGGCCGGCAGCGCTCGTTCCCGGATATCCTCGTCTACAACTATCCTAACTTCGTGCTGCCAGGGTCGGGCGAGTATACCTTCGCCGCCCTCAACCTGTTCGCCAGCACCCCGCCGTTGAACGACGCCTTCGCCTCGGTCACCCTCAACGTGCCGTCCGGCTGGAACTATGTCGGCGCGACGTGCATGGATGTGTCTGGCCGCTCCTGCCGCACTCCCATGTCAGGGACATCCACCCCGAGCCGGCAGGTCGTCCTCGACTTCTCGTGTAACGCCGTCGTCGAGTACCGCTACTATGTCCAGCGGGCCGCGTCGAGTTACACCCTGCCGGCCGGCTTCCCGCTCCTGAGCCTGCCGGAGGTCGCTCCCGCATCCGGCTCGGGGACGGAGAGCCGTCTGCCCTTCTCCGAGTCGCGCTAACCGC
>CAZFUK010000229.1:5917-7935 GCA_964522005.1 uncultured Anaerolineales bacterium
CGCGTCGGCGGCCGGGGAGCGCCTGGACAAGTACCTGGCCGAGGCCCTGCCCGACCTGTCGCGCGCCATGCTCCAGAAGCTCATTAAGGACGGCGACGTGCTGGTCGGGGGCCAGGCCGCCAAGCCCAGCTACCGGGTGGCGGCGGGCTACACGCTGGTCGTGCGCGTCCCGCCGCCCGCGCCCCTGGCGGCCCCCCCCGCCCCCCACATCCCCCTCGACATCGTCTACCAGGACGCCGACCTGCTGGTGCTGAACAAACCGGCTGGCCTGGTCGTTCACCCGGCCCACGGCCACACCGACGATACCCTGGTCAACGCCCTGCTGGCCCACGTCCCCGACCTGGCCGGCATCGGTGGCGTCCTGCGCCCGGGCATCGTCCACCGCCTGGACAAAGATACGTCGGGCCTGCTGCTGGTCGCCAAACACGACCAGGCCCAGCAGGCCCTCCAGGACCAGTTCCGCACCCGCGCGGTGGACAAGGTCTACCTGGCCCTCGTCGAGGGCCACCTCGTCCCGCCGCGCGGCCGCATCGACGCCCCCATCGGCCGCGACCCCCGCGAGCGCCAGCGCATGGCCGTCGTGCCCAGCGGCCGCCCGGCCCAGACCGAATACCGCGTCCTGGAAACCCTGGCCGAAACCACGCTGGTTGAAGCCCACCTGCTCACCGGCCGCACGCACCAGATTCGCGTCCACCTCGCGTCCCTGGGCTACCCCATCGTTGGCGACCGCGTCTACGGCCATCGCAAACAACGCCTCGCCCTGGACCGCCAGTTCCTCCACGCCTGGCGGCTGGCGTTCAACTTGCCCAGCACCGGCGAGCGCGTCCACTTCACCGCCCCCTTGCCCGCCGACCTCCAGCGCCTCCTGACGGAACTGGGCAGCCGCTGGTCGGCCGAGGGCGGCGCTCCCAACGAATAGACCCTAAGGGGCGTCGCCCTTAGGGTCTTATCAGCTCGAACTCTGGTCTGGAACTAGAAGCGGGTCTGCCCGGCGCCCTGGGTGGTCTGCTGGCTCTGACCCTGACCCTGGCCGCCCCCCTGGCCCTGGTTCGGGGCCAGGCCCTGGTTGCGCGCCTCTTCCTTGGCCACGGTCTTGACGTTCTCGGCAGCGGTCTGGAGTTCGTCCTTGGCCGTGGACAGGGTTTCCTGCGCCACGCCCGCGACCTGGTCCATCTTCTCCTGGACCACCGTCTGCGCCTTCTCCATGAAGTTATCGCGCATCTCGCCCATCAGCTCGCGCTCCTTGTCCGTGCCAGGGGCCGCGAGACCAATGGCCGTGCCGAGGGCAATCGCGATGGCGCCGACGGCCATCGGATTCTCGTGGAGCATCTGCTGAACGCCGCCCTTGGCGCGGCGCGCGCGGCGCATGGTCGCGTAACGCACGTCCGTGGCGCGGTCGCCCACGCCACCGGCCACATCGCCCACCGTGTGGGCCGCACCGGACGCCGCGCCGGTCACCGCGCCCGCCACCGTCGAGGCTGCGCCGGTCACCGCGCCCGCCACCGTCGAAGCCGCGCCCGTGACCGTGTCCGCCGCGGTCGAGGCGGCGCCGGTCACGGCGTGCTTGGCGCTGCCGGCCACGTCGCCCACCTTGCCGGTGACCTGGCTCAGCCGGCCCTCTTCCTCGTAGCTCGCGCCCCGGCCATACTGCCCGCCGTAGCCGCGATACTCACCGCTGTAGCCGCGCGACTCGCCCGTGTACATGTTGCGCTGCGAGCGATAGGTCGCGTTCTCGTCATAATCGTAGTCGTTCTCTTCGTCGCCACCCTTGAAGAGCAGCCAACCAATGCCGATGGCCGCCAGGGCCGCCGGCACCGGGTTCTCGCGGATGCGCGCCATCAACCCATTGCCCTTCGTCCGCGCCGTGTTGCTAGCATAGTTCGCCATGTTCTCTACTCTCCCTATGGTTGCTGAGTGTAGGGCTTGCTTACCCTGGCTAAATGCCTCTTGAACCGCCGCCCGTGCCGCCTCCTTGGCCGCCTCGGTCGCATCCTTCACCGTATCAATCGCTTGATCCT
>CAZFUK010000230.1:0-632 GCA_964522005.1 uncultured Anaerolineales bacterium
ACGAGGACAGCACCTACTTTCATGACCGCTTCCGCTGGGTCAACGGCGGCTAGAAACGACGGAGGACGGAGGACGGAAGACGGAAGATTGAAGATTGAAGATTAGATGGTTAATGCGCCCTCCAGGCTCTACCCTCCGCTCTCAATCCTCAATCCTTGATTCCTTAATCCTCCGTCTTCGGTCCTCCGTCCTCCGTCTCTCACCATGCGTCTGGCACACCTGGGTCTGGTCAACTTCCGCACCTACCGCCGCCTGGAGCTAGGTCTGTCGCCGGGCGTCGTCCTGCTGGTGGGCGACAACGCCCAGGGCAAGACGGCCCTCCTGGAGGCCGTCTACTACCTGGCGACCAGCCGCTCGCCGCGCACGGGTGCGGACCGCGAACTGGTCCACTGGGACGCCGTCGAGGAGCCGCTGCCGTTTAGCCGGGTGACGGGCGACGTGGTCAAGGCGGCCGGCCGGGTCCACCTGGAAATCGTCGTCGTGATACCGCCTGGCAGTGTGGACCCCTCCCCCGGCCCCGCCCCTCTTGGGGGAGGGGTGCAGACTGGGGGAGGAGGCCAGCCCCCCTCCCCTACTAGGGGAGGGGTAGGGGGAGAGGTTCCGGGCCGGCTCGAAAAGCGCATCAAGATAGA
>CAZFUK010000230.1:642-7928 GCA_964522005.1 uncultured Anaerolineales bacterium
CCGCCGCGCCCTCGACCTGCTCGGCCAGGTCAACGTCGTCCTGTTTACCCCCGACGACATCGAACTGGTGGCGGGCGGCCCGACCATTCGGCGGCACTACCTGGACGCGACCCTCTGCCAGATTGACCCACGCTACTGCCACGCCCTGGCCCAGTATCGCAAGGTCCTGGCGCAGCGCAACTCGCTGCTGCGGCGGGTGCAGGAGGGGCTGGCGCGGCGCGACGAGCTGGCCTTCTGGGATGACCAGTTGGTCGAGTATGGGGCGCAGGTGACGGTGCGGCGGCACGCCCTGGCGCGACGCCTGGAGACACGCGGCAGCCCCATCCACCACGACCTGACGGGCGGGCGCGACTCGCTGCGCGTGGTGTACCGCCCCAGCGCCCTGATGAGCCTGAGCGACAAGCCCAACGACCGCGCGGTGGTCGAGGCGACGCGGCTCCTCCTCCAGGAAACCCTGGACCCCGCCGTGACCGGCGCCGTGTTCCGCGCCCGGCTGACGCAGCGCGCGGCGGCCGAGATCGCGCGGGGGGCCACCCTGGTCGGCCCGCACCGCGACGACTTCCAGTTGTTCGCGGGCGGCCTGGATCTGCACACCTACGGCTCGCGCGGCCAGCAGCGTACCGCCGCCCTGGCGCTCAAGCTGGCCGAGACCGAGGCCATGCACGAGGCGACCGGCGAGTGGCCCCTCCTGCTGCTGGACGACGTGATGTCCGAACTGGACGCGCCGCGCCGCGCCTACGTCGCCGACCGCATGGCCCGCCACGAGCAAACCCTGGCGACGGCCACCGACTGGTCGGACTTCAGCCCGGCCCTCCAGGCCCAGGCGCAACGGCTGACGGTCCAGGGCGGCGCCGTGTCACCCGCCTAGCCGTTCATCACACTCTTTCAGGAGAGCTTATGGCGGAGGTTGCGAAGACCGTACAAGCCCCGGCTCCCTCGCCCGGCGGGGCCGTCCTGGTGCGCCGCGCGCTGGCGGGCCTGATCGTGCCCAGCCTGGCCGTCGTGACCGCCCTGCTGCTCGGCGCGCTGGTCATCTGGCTGACGAGCGGCGGCTTCAGCGCGCCCGGCGAGGCGACGCAGAAGACGCTGGCCGCCTACGAGGGCTTGCTCGACGGCGCGTTCCTCAACGAGCGCGGCTTCTCCGAGACGATTGTCGCCACCACGCCCTATATCCTGGCGGGTCTGTCGGTGGCCTTCGCCTTCAAGGGCGGCCTGTTCAACATCGGCGCCGAAGGCCAATTCTTCCTGGGCGCGGTGTCGGCGGCCTGGGTCGGCTACGCGCTGCCCCTGCCGCCGGTCCTGCACCTGCTCGTCGCCCTGCTGGCCGGCTTTATAGGCGGCGGGCTGTGGGGCGCTATCCCTGGCTATCTGAAAGCCCGCACGGGCGCGCATGAGGTCATCGTGACCATCATGCTCAACTATATCGCCTTCCTGCTGGTGGACTGGCTCGTCAACGGCCCGCTGCGCGCCCCGCGCTCCACCGCCCCCAAGACGCCCGACATCCTGGACACGGCCATGCTGCCGCGCTTCTTCCCCGCCCCCGACCGCCTCCACTCCGGCATCCTGGTCGCCCTGTTCGCCGTCGCCCTCATCTGGTGGTTCCTCAACAAGACCACCCTCGGCTTCGAGATACGCACCGTCGGCGCCAACCGTGACGCCGCGCGCTACGCGGGCATCAACGTCACGCGCATCTTCGTCCTGACCATGGGCATCGCCGGTGGGCTGGCCGGTCTGGCCGGCGGCGTTGAGGTGCTCGGCTTGCAGCACAACCTGCCCGCCTTCTTCTCGGCCGGCTACGGCTTCGACAGTATCGCCATCGCCCTGCTCGCCCGCACCAACCCGCTCGGCATCGTGCCCGCCGCCTTCCTGTTCGGCGCGCTGCGCAACGGGGCGGACCTGATGGAGCTACGCTCCGGCGCGTCCAAGCAGATTATCTCCGTGGTGCAGGCGCTCATGCTGCTCTTTGTCGCCGCGCCCGCCATCATCCGCGCCCTCTACCGGCTGCGTACGCCCAAGGACGGCGTCAACGAAGTACCGCTGTCACGCGGGTGGGGAGGCTGAGGTGGACCTCGATACCATCGTCTCAACGCTCCAGGCCATGATCCGCTTCGCCACGCCCATCACGCTGGCCGCGCTGGCGGGCGTCTACTCCGAGCGCGCCGGTGTCGTCAACATCGCCACCGAGGGCATGATGCTCGCCTCGGCGTGCGTCGGCTTCCTGGCCTCGCTCTACAGCTTCGCCGCCTTCGGCCAGACCGGCCCGGCCCTCACCCTGGGCCTCATCGCCGCCCTGCTGACGGGCCTGCTCCTGGCCTTGCTCCACGCCGTCGTGTCCATCCGCTACCGCACCGACCAGATCATCAGCGGCACGGTCATCAACATCCTGGCCGTCGGCGCGACGGGCTACATCTACCGCGCCTACCTGGCGACCGGCGCGCCCACCAGCCCCGGCGCCTTCCCCTACCTCTCGGAGCTACCCGGCATCGGCCTGCTGTTCCGCCTGCTCGAACAGATTCCCCTGCTGGGACCCATCCTGTTCCGGCACAAGCCCATCGCCTTCCTCATGCTCATCCTCGTCCTGGTGACCCACTACGTTCTGTTCCACACGACGTGGGGCTTGAGGACCCGCGCGGTCGGCGAGCACCCTAAGGCGGCCGATACCCTCGGCGTCAACGTCTACTGGATGCGCTACGTCAACGTCCTCGTCGGCGGGCTGATGGCGGGGTTGGGCGGGGCGTGGTTTACGCTGGAGCAGGTGGGTATCTTTACGCCTAGCATGACCGCTGGGCGCGGCTTCATCGGGCTGGCGGCCATGATCTTCGGCAAGTGGTCGCCCATCGGCGCGCTGGGGGCGGCGTCGCTGTTCGGCCTGGCCGAGGCCATCCAACCGCTGCTCCAGATTTTCTTCCGTGGCTTCCCCTACCAGTTCTTCAGCATGATACCCTACATCATCACCATCATCGTCCTGGCCGGTGTCGTGGGCCGCGCCCTGCCGCCCGCCGCCGACGGCCAGCCGTATGAGCAGGCGTGAGATGATTGACGATTGACGATTGACGATTGACGACTGACGGCTCATGGCTGACGACTGACGGCTGATAGCTGACGGCTGATAGCTGATAGCTGAAATCTAAGAAGTTTGTAAAATGTGCCTTTTGTGGGCAAACAGGCGGACGGCAGGCGTATCCCCACCCGCTGGGCTGGCGTCTTCACGGGTGACTTAAGCCCCAGACCCCTGTTTGAACCGCGAAAGGAGCGTTCCATGTCGTCCTGGCCCCGCCTGCTTCAGGGCCTGTCGCTCGCCCTTGTTGTCTTCCTGGCCGTGTTCTACCTCGGCTCAGCCGCCAGCCTCCCCCCGACCGATACCCAGCCCACCGACCTGGACAGCCAGATTCTCCCCGACACCGCCGACGCCTCGCAGCCCGACCGGCCCGTCCCGACGCGCCGCCCGGGTATTCAGTTGGTCCTGAGTGACATCGAGTGCGAGGACGGCGATGTGCAGGTCAACTTCCTGGTCCTCCGCCTGCCCGAACTGAGCGCCCCCAGCGCCTACGGCCACGTCGAGTACACGGTGAATGGGGAGAATAAGACGGCGGCGTTCGTGCGCCGCGTCGGCCCCGTGGGCCGCTATACCGGCGTCCTGGCGGACGCGGGGAGTGGCCGCTATGACGTGACCGCCGCCAGCATCACCATTGAAGGTGTCACCGCCGAACTGGTCAACCCCCACGCCGAGACGGCGCGCTGCCGCCCGCCCCATGACGGGACGCCGCGCCCCACTGAGACGCGGGAGCCAACCCGTACCCCGCGCCCGACAGGGTCGCCCGAACCGAGCCGCACCCCACGCCCGACTGAGTCCCGCGAGCCGAGCCGCACGCCGCGCCCCACCGAGTCTCGCGAACCGACCCGCACCCCGCGCCCCACCGAGGGCCCGCGGCCGACCCGCACGCCTGAGCCGACGCGGACCGCCCGGCCGCTGGAACTGCGGGTGGACGGCATCCAGTGCGAAGAGGGCCGGCTGCAAGTCCACTTCGTGGCGGGGCGTGTGCCAGAGGGCACGACGGCGGAGTCCCTCGCTGGCACCACGGTGCACTACAGCCTGCAACTGCTGACCCTCAACCTACCGCCCGCCGCGACCGCTGAAGCGCCCTTCCGCCGTCTCGACAGCGGTGTGGCCCACTATATGGGCGCCTATCCCGCCAGCGGCGCGCCCCAGGACGGGGTCTACCTGGTCACCCAGGCGAGCCTCACCCTCGGCGCGAACACCCTGACGCTGCCCTTCCCGTCCCTGCCGGCCGTCATCCGGGGCTGCGGGACGCGCCCGTCGCCGGAGCCGACCGGCCGACACGAGCCGACCCGCACGCCCACGGTGACGCCGACCGCCACCTTGAAGCCGTAAGACTGATTCTTGTTTGAAACAGATTGGGGCGAGGGATGCACCCCTCGCCCCGTCGTTTGGACCTCCATCTACGCCTCAAGGAGGATAGCCTTGCCCAAGCGCCTGTTCATTGTCATGCTTCAGGTTGTCGTCGTCCTGGTCAGTGTGTGGCTGGCCTGGAGCCACGCGACCGCCTGGGCCCACCCGACGGCAGGCCGCATCTACGGTCAACTGGTGGCGGGCGCCGCCCCCGCGCGGGGTCAGACCGTCACCCTGCGGCTGTACCAGGGGAGCGAGGCGGTGGATGTGCTCACCGCCACGACCACCATCACCGGCTTCTACCAGTTCACCAACCCGCCCCCCACGCCCACCGGCTGGGCGTACTACACCCACTTTGGCCCCAACGAGTCGGCCCCGGCCTACGTCAACTACTGGTCAGGCCCCGACATCACCGACTACCAGGCCGGCGAAGAGCGCGACGCGGGCGTTCGCGACATCGCCGATGTCAAGCTGGCCGCCCCGGCTCCCGATGCGGTCCTGCGCCTGCCCGCCGTCTTTGAGTGGACGCCGAGGGACAACGGGAGCGACGTCTACCGCGTCCACCTGTTCAACCCGGCCAGCGACGCCGAGATCGTCCTCGACCCTGTCGTCGGCCAGGAGACGGCGACGCTCACCGAGGCGGACGCGGCGCGACTGGGCGTGGCGTATGGGGCGCGCTACACCTGGTATGTGGATATCAACGACCCCGATGCCCCGGCGGGCTTCGGGTCATCCTTCGGCGCTTCGGAGGTCACCTTCGCCCGCCACCAGGTCTATCTGCCCCTGGTCTCCGCCAACCCCTCGCCGCCCTGACCTGGTGCCCCCGCCCCGCTTGGCGCGCGACAGCCGCTCGACACATGCACGAAGGTGGTCGGGCGGCCAGTTTCATCGGTCGCGTCCAGGCGCGGGAAGGCGGCCAACTCGGTCAGCAGCGGGTTCTCCGAGGCCGACGCCACTTCAAGGTAGTCAATGCCATACGTCTCGACCAGGGTGCACAGGACGTCCACGCCCTGGTTGAGGGTGAGGGTGTTCACGATCCTCTGCCGCCACTCGGTGTCCAACTGGCTCACCGCCACCCAACTCAACGCGCCCGGCTCGTTGCCGGGGTCGCTCAGAAAGAGCTTCCGACCGGCCAGGTGGAGTTCCTTGGCGTGGGGGGAGACAAACACGGCGCGCGGCTCGGTCTGGGCGCGGACGGTCTGCATCAGGTTCGTGGGGTAGGCCGCGTACAGGGTGGAGGGCCTGGCGTTGAGGAAGGGGATTAGCTCGATGACCCCCGACAGCATCAGCAGGGCCAGCAGCGGCGCGGCCAGCGCCTGCTTCCAGCGCCAGGGCGAGACCAACAGGCTATAGACATAATAGGCGGCGACGAGGTCCACCAGGACGTTCATGGGCCGCAGCCACTTGTGGTTGTCATAGACCGACAGCGGCGACAGTTGCACCGTGTTGAGCAAGACAAACGTGGGCAGGATGAGGCTCACAAGGGGCAGCGTCACGTCGCGCCCCTGCCGCACAAGCTGCCGCAGCCCCAGCGCGAAGGCCAGCAGCTTGACGCCATAGCCGTAGCCATAGTGGAGCAAGAAGTTGGGAACCGACAGCGGGTAGTCGGGCGGGAAAGAGGAGAAGTCGAAGTTGAGGCGGGGATAGCTGCCCAGGGTGGGGAGGAACCAGTCGTTGGCGCTGAGCCACTTAAAGTAGACCGCCTGGACGATGAACAGCACGGCGAACCCGACCGCGCTCGGCAGCAGCCGCTTCTCCCGCAGGTACACCAGGGACAGCAACCCGAGGGCGGCCCCGACCGAAATGGTGGCGAACAGGTGCCACTGGAAGAACAGCCCCAACCCCGCCCCCACGGCCAGCCCAGTCATCGTTCCCATCGAGCCGACCCGCGTGAGCAGGTGCAGCGCGGTGAGGAGATAGAGCACCGCGAACAGCATCTGCCGCTCGGCCAGGAAAAAGAACAGGTTGTACATGGTGCCGTCGTAGCCGTAGGCGTGCCCCTCCAGGTAGGAAAAGAAGAAGGGGTGGCTCTGGTTGGTCAGCAGGGTGTGCACCTGGGTCCAGAAGGGAACGCCGGTGGCGGGCGACAGGTCGGTCAGGAAGCGCAGGCTGCTGGAGGTGACGACCAGCAGCACGGCGACCACCCCGGCGCGCAGCGAGTGCAGGTACTCCTGGCCGGCGCTCAGCACGCCCACCAGGAGCATGCCCAGCGAGGCCATGCTGAGGAAGTTCATCGCGCCCACCAGGTCCAGCCCACCCGCCGCGTAGATCGCGGTCAGGAAGTCGTAAAAGTAGTGGTAGGTGATGGGGATGCCGGCGAAGGACTCGTTCTGGGGCGGGAAGTTGTCGCCGTGGACAAAGGTCTGGATAATGGGGAAGTGGATGTTAAAGTCCCAGTAGGGCGGGCTGGTGTAGATGGCGCCCCCGACGTACTGGAGGTGCGGCCAGTAGAAGCGAAAGGCGAACGCGAAGCACAGCCCGATGAGGGCGGCGGTGATCGCGCCTTCGCCTGTCAGCCGCCCCTGAAGCTGCGCGGCCAGGGGGCTTAGCTCGCGGCGCAGAGGAATCAGCAGGCCCACCAACAGGGGCAGGCAGAGCAGGCTCGCCTTCAGGAGGACGCCTCGGGTCAAGGGGGCCAGGGCCAGGCTCAGCGCGAAGATGGTCCACGCGGCGATAAACTGGCCGACGGTCCACGCCAGCACGAGGGAGAAGATGGGGGTCTTGGGGAGCAGGTGCGCGCGGGCGAGGAGGCCATAGCCAACGAGGGTGGACAGCAAGATGAAGATGAGTGCAAATGCCATCAGAGAAACTGGTCCAACGCTAAATGTTAAACCGGATATGGACGATGTCGCCGTCCTTGACGATGTAGGTCTTG
>CAZFUK010000231.1:0-7925 GCA_964522005.1 uncultured Anaerolineales bacterium
CGCCGCCTGACCGAGTTGTGGGACTATCCCCGGCAGTGGGCGCCGGTCCAGCGCGACGGCCGCCTGTTCCAACTCCGCAACACCGGCCTCCAGAACCAGGATGTGCTATGGCTGACGGAGCCGGGCGGCGCGGAGCGTGTCCTGCTCGACCCGAACACCCTGTCCGACGACGGCACGGTCGCCCTGGTCAACTGGTCGGTCAGCCCGGACGGCCGCCGGCTGGCCTACTCCACCAGCGCGGGCGGGTCCGACTGGCAGACGTGGCGGGTGCGCGACGTGGACACGGGCGAGGACCTGCCCGACGTCGTGGAGTGGAGCAAGTTCTCCAACGCGGCGTGGCAGGCCGACGGCTCGGGCTTCTACTATGCCCGCTACGCCGCGCCCGCGCCCGGCCAGACCTACCTCGGCGCCAACTACAACCAGAAGCTCCTCTTCCACCGCCTGGGCGAGCCTCAGGCCGACGACCGCCTGGTCTACGAGCGGCCCGACCACAAGGAGTGGGGCCTGCGGCCGCAGATGAGCGATGACGGGCGCTACCTGATCATCTATGTGACGCAGGGCACGGACGTCCGCAACCGCCTGTTCTACCTGGACCTGGCGGAGGACGCGCCAGTTGTGGAACTGATTCCCGACCTGGAGGCGGCCTACCAGTACGTCGGCCACGACGGCCCCGTCTTCTACCTGCGCACCAACCTGGACGCCCCGCGCGGGCGCGTGGTTGCGGTGGACACGACGCAGCCGGACAAGGCCCATTGGCGCACCGTCATCGCGGAGAGCGCGGATCCCCTGGAGCACGTCCTGGTCGTCCACGGCGAGTTCATCGCCCTGACCTTGCACGACGCCCACCACCGGCTGCGGCGCTTTGACCGCCAGGGCAACCCCCTGGGCGACATCGCCCTGCCCGGCCTGGGCGCCATTCCGGCCAGCAACCACCTGTATAGCCTGACGGGCAAGCCGGAGCACAGTGCCCTCTACTACGCCTTCTGGTCCTTCCTCCAGCCGATGACGGTCTACCGCTATGACTTTGAGCGCGGCGAGAGCGAACTGCTCTTCGCGCCGCCCCTCGCCTTCGACGCCGACGCCTACCTGACGCGGCAGGTCTTTGTGCCGAGCCGCGACGGGGTGCGGGTGCCCATGTTCCTGACCCACCGCCGCGACCTCCAGGCGGACGGCCAGAACCCGACGCTGCTCTACGGCTACGGCGGTTTCAACATCGCCCAGACGCCGGGCTTCTCGGTCAGCCACCTCGTCTGGCTGGAGATGGGCGGCGTGCTGGCGTGGGCGAACCTGCGCGGCGGCAGTGAGTACGGCGAGGAGTGGCACCAGGGCGGCATGCTCGCCAACAAGCAGAACGTCTTTGACGACTGCATCGCGTGCGCTGAGTACCTGATTCAGACCGAGATCACTTCGACGCCCAGGCTCGCGGTCCACGGTCGCTCCAACGGCGGGCTGCTGGTCGGCGCGGTCATGACGCAGCGGCCCGACCTGTTCGGCGCGGCGCTGCCGGCGGTGGGGGTCATGGACATGCTGCGCTTCCATAAGTTCACCATCGGCTGGGCCTGGGTAAGCGACTACGGCTCGGCCGACGACCCCCAGCAGTTCCAGACCCTCTACCGCTACTCGCCGCTGCACAACCTCAAGCCGGGCGTCCACTACCCGGCGACGCTGGTGACGACGGGCGACCACGACGACCGCGTCGTGCCCGGCCACTCGTTGAAATTCGCCGCCGCGCTCCAGGCGGCCCAGGGCGGCGACGCGCCCGTGCTGATTCGGGTCCAGACCAGCGCCGGGCACGGCCTGGGCAAGCCGACCGCCTTTCAGATTCAGGAGGCCGCCGACATGTGGGCCTTCCTGGTCCAGGCGTTGGGGATGAGGCCGCCGTTCAAATGAGAGAGACCCGACAGGTTTCCCAAACCTGTCAGGTCTCCCCTTAACGCCCGTAGTCGCGCAGGACGAACGGCAGGTAGAGCTGGGTGACGGGCGTGGTGAGCGCGAGGCGCTGCTCATCCAGCGGCTGCGTCGCCGACGACGGCCCGAAGGCGCGCTGGACGACGCTAAGCGCGACACCGCCGCGCTTCGGGCGCAGGCGATAGGTGAAACCTATCGTCTGGCCGCTGCCCACCGCCACCGTCCGCGAGACGGCGGTCATCGGCCCGCCGGGGTTAGCGCGGACAGGGACCGCCCCGTCCGTCGCGCTGCCCTCGACGTACTCCGCCACCGCCGCGTCGAACTCGCTCACCAGGGTTAAAGACCCCGCGCCGCCCGTGTTGGTGGCCTGGGCCCCTATCTCGACCAGGCGGGGTAGGTCACCCGTCACCCTGGCCTGGGCCGCCACGTCGGCCGCCTCGGCGCTGTTCCAGACGCGCACCAGCGCCCACGAGCCGTCGGCCGCCTGGCTCAGCAGCTTGACGTGGTGGCCGTACTGGAGGTGGTCGTCGCCCGGATTGCCGGAGTGCTGGCCGGTGACGTCGGTATGGCCCGCCTGGCCCACGCTCATCTCAGCGAACTGGCCCGCGCGGATGTAGAACGTCTCCAGCGTGCTCACGTCCGGCCCGCTCTCGCCGCCGCGCCCCGTGAAGCCGGGCGGGGTGCGCGGGGAGTAGTAGCCGCGCGCCGGCACAACCGTGCTGGCGTCGGGCTGGACCAGGTCGTAGAGCTTGGTGCGGAGGATGGTCGTGTCCGAGTAGGTGACCAGAGGCTGGGGCAGGGCCTCGACGCCGGGGTAGTAGCCCAGCGCGTCGTGGAAGCCCCTCACGCCCGGCGCGGGGGCGTAGCGCGAGACCTGCCAGCCGCCGGGGTCCCCCCACCCGCCGCTGGGGTCGTAGGTGAGGGTCAACGCGGGTGACGGGGTGAGGGAGAAGGCAGCGTTGACCGTCTGGAGGTTGGAGGCCCAGTTGCTAATGGGCGGGTAGGGGAAGCGGCCATACGGCGTCTGAATGCGCCACAGCGTGTTATCGCGCAGCGGCATGGGGTTGGCGTCCACAAGCAGCACACCCGCCTTGGGGCCTTCGCTCGGCCCGTTGAAGAAGGCCATGTCAGTCATAATCGTCTGGGTCGCGCCAAACGGGTCACGTCCGAAGCGCGCGTCACGCAGCCAGACGAGCATGCCCGGGATGTTGGCCGGGACCTTTTCCACCCCCCACTCGGGGCGGCCCTGGTCATCCAGCACATAGAAAATTGTGTTGTAGAAGTATTTGAGGCCCCGGTCGAAGCCGTCCAGGTTGCGCCACTCCAGCAGGTAGTAGCGCGGGGCATGCTCGCCGCCGTCCGACAGCCGCCAGCCCTCGCCCAAGGGCGCGCCCTGGCTGAACGTGTGGACCGACGGGGTCCAGCCGGCGGGTGAATCGCCCTCCACCGGGTCGTCGAGTAGCACCCGCCCGCCCGCCAACACCCTGAAGTTGTCGAGGAAGGCGCCCGTTTCCAGGACGCCCACATCCGTCGCGTACCTCACCCGCAGCTTGATCTGCCGCCCGGCATACGGAGTCAGGTCATGGTAGACGGGAATCCAGCCGTGGCTCTGGCCGGTGTAGCCGTAGCGCAGGCCGCCGAACTCGCGCAGGCTGCCCGTGGGGTCGGCGTAACCCTCAGGCGTCGTGACCTCTTGCCCGGTGTCGGCGCGGAAGCCCCTGGTCTGGGTGTAGGTCTGGCCCGCGTCCACCGAGACTTCGACGAACATAAAGTCCCAGCCGTTTTCGATACGATAATCCGTCTGGAAGGTGAAGGAGATGGGACCCGTGACGCCGCGCAGGTCCAGGTCGCGCGTCAGCCGCACATCCGCGAAGTTCTGGTCGTTACCCGTCCACCACGCCTGACTCGATCCGGGCGGCAGTGAGGTGTACTCCAGCCGGCCCTCGGGCAGATTGACCTGAATCACCGATTGGCTGCCGGCCGGCGGGTGCGAGGTCTGGCCCAGGGGAACCTCGACTGCCTCGGCCGTAGCATTGACCACCAGGGGCGCGGCCCAGCCGAGCGAGACCTTGGACCAGGCGCTCAGGTGGACGGGACCCGTCTCAAAGAGCTTGCCGGGGAACAGGCCGATGGACATGGTATCCCAGATGGTGACCGAGGCCTCACCGGTATAGCTCGTGTCGTACAGGTCCGGCAGGCCCAGGGCGTGGCCCAGCTCGTGGATGATGACGCCGGGCGCGGCGTCTTCGGGGTGGACGGTATAGGCCTTGACCTTGAGGTCGTCGGCCGGGTCGGACGTGCCGCCATCGTCCACCGTGTAGCCGCCCTGGGCGTCGTCAATGGTCGAAGCGTGCGCCCAGATGGCCTGGTAGCCCTCGGCGCCGCCGCCCTCCGACTTATCCTTGCCCGCGTGGAAGAGGACGACGTTGTCTATCACGTCGTCGCCATCCGCGTCGTAGTCGCGCCAGGGGAAGAGGGGGTCACTGGCCTTGATGGCCTGTATGGCGTCCACGAGTAGCGTGGGCGCGCCGAACCCGAAGCGCGGATTGCTGGGCAAGCCTTCCATGCCGGTCGCCCCCGGCTGACCCGCGATGCACGCGCTCGCGCCATAGTAGGCTTCGGAATGGGGAACCTGGACCCAGGCGGAGACGCCGGCCGGCCCGCCGTCGAGGTGGAGGCGGCCGCCGGAGGCTTCCTCGTAGTAGTGCTTGACGGTCTGGCCGCGAATGTCAATGCCCGGCTGGCCGTCTTCCGGGTCGGTCAGGTCGGGGCGCACCCGTTCCGTCAGGCCGTCTAGCGTGAACAGGACCCGGTTGTAGTAGTCGTGGTTGAAGTCGGGCAGCCAGAAGGTATTGTTGTCGCGCCGCCCCGGACCGGGAATCGTGTTGTGGAGCGGGCCGCGATAGGTGACCGTCTCGGTGACACAGGTGGAGTCGTAGACGCTCCGCGGGTGGGAGAAGTTCTCGACCCGGTCCTCGCCCGCGAACTCGACGGCGATGGCGAGGACGCGGAACGTGCCCGTGACGGCCAGCCCCAACTCCTCGACGCTCTTGCCCGTCTTGAGCGACAGCTTCTCGGCGTTCAGCCGGGCCTGGAGGGCGGCCGGGTCGGGGCCGTGGGGGTGGGTCTTGCTCCACTCGGCCAGGATGCTCTGTTTGGCCTGGTCGCGCTGGCCGGGGCCGGCATGGGCGCCGGCCTTCTGTTGGGCCAGGGTCAGCTGCAGGCGTTCGTCGGGCGGCACGTAGCGGATGGTCTTGGGCGGGGCCGCGCCCGGCCGCCCCGGCAGGACCGGAATTTTTACCTCTGGCCCGCCCGGCTCAGCCGCCTGGACCAGGCCGCGCAGGGACGTGAGACAGACGCCCAGCAGGGCGACGGCGAGCAAGGTCGCCACCAGCGAGCGATGGACCGGCGGCCGCATAAAACCTCCTCCGTAGGGAAAGACATCTTTACACAAGATTGAAGCATTCCATCTTATAGTGGAGCGGGGGATTAGTCAATTGGCCCGTAGATTGACATAAAAACAAAAGGAAAGTCCATGACGACTTTTATCACAGGCGGCACCAGCTCGATTGGCCGCGTGTTGATCAAGACCCTGGCGCAGCAGGGGGAACCGCTGCGCGTCCTGGTGCGCCCGACGAGCGACCGACGCGGCATCAACCTGCCCAACGTCACCTTTGTGATGGGCGACGTGTCGGACGAGGGGGCGGTGCGGCGGGGTATGGCCGGCTGCGAGCGGGTGTGTCACCTGGCGGCGGTGGTTGGCCAGCGCGTGGCTGAGAGCGAGTGGTGGCGCGTCAACCGCGACGGCACGCGGACGGTCCTCCAAGCGGCGTGCGACGTGGGCGTCCAGAGTGTGGTCCAGGTGAGTTCGCTGGCCGTGCTGGGGCCGACCGAACCCGGCGAGATCGCCGACGAGAGCCGCCCGGTGGACACGGGGCGCTACTTCAACCTGTACCAGAAGACCAAGCGGGCCGCCGACGACATCGGCCGTGACTTCGCCGGCCGGGGGCTGCGCGTGGTGATTGTCTACCCCGGCTTTGGCTACGGCTGCTCGTGGGCTTCGAGCCACCCTAGCCTGGCGGAGACGACGCTGCTGCGGCTAGCAGCCGGTAAGCCCGTGGCGATTCTGGGCAGCGGCGAGAATCGGCTGTGCGTGGCCTACTACAAGGACACGGTCCAGGGCATCCTCCTGGCGCACGAGCGCGGCCGGGCGGGTGACGACTACATCCTGGGCGGTGAGAACCTGACGTTCCCCGAAATCTGGGCCGTTGTGGCGGGCGTGCTGGGCCAGCAGCCGCCCCGCCTGCGTGTGCCGCTGTGGGCGCTGGAGACGGTGGCGCGGCTAGGCCAGACGGTACGGGGCCGCTCGCCCTTTCCGCCTGAGTTCTTCGAGATGATTCGCTACCACTGGGTCTTCAGCACCGCCAAGGCGCAGCGCGAGTTGGGCTGGCAGCCCCACCCCTTCGCGGCGGGCATGGCGGAGACCTGGGCCGAGTACCAGGCGCAGGGGTGGGGGAAGGCCGCCTAACCTAACCCCCCTACCCCCTTCCCTGCCAGGGAAGGGGGAGTCAATTAGAGCCACGTCCCCCCTCCCTTCCCAGGGGAGGGGCCGGGGGAGGGGTTCGGGTGGTCCACGACTCTCAAAGAACCCCGGCGCCCCCGCGTGTCCGCTCAGAGCCACGCCCCCCCTCCCTTCTTGTATAGACTAGGGACATGGGTGACAGGAGGACGGGGACATGGGTAACACCTTAAGATGATGACAGCGGCTCACGCCAGTCGACGTGAGCGACGCGGTGCTGACAGAAGTACACGTCAAAGCAGGCTTCGGTGGTCGTACGACGCAGCGCGACCGGGTAGCCCGCAAAGGCCCGTCCAATGACGAGGGGGCGCTGATGATAGGTGATCTGGCCTTTGGCTTGCACTTTACGCACGATGTCGCTCGGTCCATACTCGATGGGCGGCAGCGTCTCCGGGAAGGCACGCGGGCTGGGCTGATAGCGACTGGCCGGCACCGCCAGGTCGAGCGCCTCGTGGGGCCGCTCTAGATTATACATCAGCCGCCACGGCTCGAAGCGCGCCTGGCACTCGGCCAAGGTGCGCCAGGGGTGGAGGCCGAGGAGTTCAGCCTTGAGGGTGCGATGGAAACGCTCATCCTTGCCCTGGGTCTGAGGATGATAGGGCCGTGAGTGGCTGACGCAGATGCCCAAGCGCAGCAGCCAGACCGTCAAGACGGTGTAGGGATGGGCGGCATCGGAACCCGAGGGCGCGCCGTGGTCCATCGTCATGCGATAGGGTAGCCCATAGCGCCGAAAGATGGCCGTGAGCTGGGCTTGCACGGTGGTCGCCTGCTGGTCGCCACAGGCGGCGAGCCCGACGGCGAAGCGCGAATGGTCATCCAACACGGTCAACGGGTAGCAGCGCCGAGGGGGACCGTCCAGCAAGGCGAAGTCGCCTTTGAAGTCCATCTGCCACAGGTCGTTGGGCGCGGCATGCTCGAAGCGCTGGAAGGGCCGATGCGGGGCCGCCGTGGTCGGGTCGAGACGGTTGTGCCGCCGCAGGATGGTGGTGATGGTGCTGGCGGTCGGGACCGAGGCGGCGGGTAGACGGACCGCGTCGGACGCGCTGGGCGGCGGGGCCAGCAGCCAGGCACGGATTTTGCGTCCGCCCCAGGTCGGATGGGCGGTGCGCACTCCCACCACCGCCGCTTCCACGGCTGGCTCTGTCTGAAGCGGCGAGTGGTGGGGGCGACGCGAGCGGTCGGCGAGGGCCTCGGCCTCCCCGCTCTGGGCACGCGCGAGCCACTTGTAGGCGGTCTTGCGACTGATGCCGAAGCGCCGACACAACTGACTGATATTGGCCGTCGGCTGTTGGGCTAACGTGATGAACTCCTGGCGCAACGACATGGTGGTCTGCTCCTGCCATGGCATGATACACCTCCTCTCGCAGGCTATCATACCACAGCTTGACTGTCACCCATGTCTCCGAACACCTGTTTCCTATCTCCCCAGTCTATACAG
>CAZFUK010000232.1:0-7913 GCA_964522005.1 uncultured Anaerolineales bacterium
CGCACGCGGCTGGCGCCCACGCCCACGAACATCTCCACGAACTCCGAGCCGCTGATGCTGAAGAACGGCACGCCGGCTTCGCCCGCCACCGCCTTCGCCATGAGCGTCTTGCCACAGCCGGGCGGGCCGACCATGAGGACGCCCTTGGGGATGCGGGCGCCGAGGGCGATGAACTTCTCAGGCTCCTTGAGGAACTCCACCACTTCGGCCAGTTCGTGCTTGGCCTCTTCCACGCCCGCCACATCCGCGAAGGTGACGGTGGGCTTGTCGCTGCTGAACATGCGGGCGCGGCTCTTGCCGAAGCTAAGCGCCTGGTTGGTCCCGCCCTGCGCCTGGCGGAACATAAAGAAGATGAACCCACCGAAGAGCACGACCGGCAGGAGCGAGGCAAGGATATTGCCCCAGTTGGACCAGAAGCCCGGCGAGACCACGTCGAGCCGGACGCGGTCCAGTTGCTCCGGCGTCACGCCGAGCGAGGTCAACACCTCGGCCAGGCTGGAGTTGGGTTCCTTGTTGGAGACATACTCTCCGTCGGGCTTGATGATGCGCAGGTTGGCGCCATCCTGGCTAATCTGGATGGACTGCACGCGGCCCGCCTTCACCTCGGTGGCAAGGCTGGAGAGGTCCATCTTCTGCGGTCGGCCGGTCACACCGGTCGAGGCGCGGAAGAGAATAATCAAAAACGCGGCGAGGAGGAGCAAGTAGATGGTGCCGCTGCGAAACCATCGGTTGCTGGATGGGCTTCCATTGGGCTGCTTCCGCTTCATCCTGTGAGTCTCCGTGCAACACAGCGCCCACGCGGGGCGCGACGACGTCAGGGTACTTCTCTCAGTATCCTTCTAATTATAGGCAGCTTGAGGGGGCAGGACAAGTCTACCTGTCGGTTAGAACCTGTCGGTTAGAACGGTCGGGCCTCGTCACGCTGGCGTAGGGCGCGCCGCACTACGGCCACGGCCAGTAGCCCGCCCAGCGCCAGCGCGCCCCCGACAACCAGCGCCTGATTGGGCCGCCGCTGCCCACCCAGCGCGGCGGGGTCGTTGGCTTCCAGGGCACGGCGCAGCCCCTCATAAACTCCGATGCCGGGCGCGTATCCTAGCTCGCGCTCGGCTTTCGAGATGTCATAGTGGATATCATGGCGCAGGTTCGCCAGCCGTTCAGGGTCCAGGAGATAGGCGACGCGCGGCGCGAGGGGCATCAGGGCCTCGCGTAGCGCGCCGGACATCTGGACCAGCCGGTCCAGGTCCAGGCTGACGATGCGCGGGCCGTGGCCTGTCAGCAGCCCATACGTCTCGATGATGTCACGCAGGCTGGTGGGCCGGCCGTCGGTGATGTTGTAGGCTTGCCCGACGGCCGGGGCGCGGGTGGCGGCCAGGAGCGCGGCGTCCGCCACGTCGGTGACGTAGACCAGCTCAATGAGCAGGTCGCCGCCGTCGGGCAGCGGGACGACGGGCAGGCGCATCAACTGGAGCAGGGTGGGCAGGAAGTAGCGGTCGCCGGGGCCGTAGACGATACACGGGCGGAGGATGACCGTCGGCAGCCCCTGGGCATAGGCCCGCATAACCGCCGCTTCGGCCGCCTGCTTCGAGCGGCCATAGGCGTCGTTGGGGCGCTGCGGCGTGGCCTCGTCAATGGGCGGCTCGTGCGGTCCGTAGACGGCGACGGAGCTGATGTGGACGAAGCGGCCCACATGGGCGGCGCGGCTGGCGGCCAGCAAGCGCTCCGTGCCGCCGGCGTTGACATCGTCCATGACCGCCGCCCCCGCGCGAAAGCCCAGCGCGGCGGCCGCGTGGAAGACGGCGTCTACGCCCTGGACCGCCTGGCGCAGGCTCTCGGCGTCACCCAGGTCGCCCACGACCAGGTCCACACCCTTGAGCAGCAGCGGGTCTACTTTGGCCGACGCCCGCACCAGGGCGCGCACGCTGTGCCCTCGCGCCAGGAGCGCGTCCACAATCGCCCCGCCAATCATGCCGCTCGCCCCGGTAACAAGTGCCTTCATTCACACTCCATGTTAGCCGCGCAGGAAGCTCCCCATGCGGAACAGGTCCACTTTAACAAAACCATTATGCTCCAGGAACACGGCCAGGTTCTCGGTGTTTGGCTCGCTGATCATCGAGCCACGGTCGGCGTTGCGCGGTGACTGGTTGGGTGTCAGGGCGGCCGGCGGGTGGATCGGTTCATCGCTACCCGGCTCCGCGACAATGACGGTGGGAACGGACTGGTAGCCCGTCCACTCCTCCAATCGCCTGGCGGCAACCGGGTCGGCTTCGATGTCAACCTCCCGAAAGGCGAGACCCTTCATCGTCAGGTCCTGGCGGGTGCGGGTGACGTCGCGGCAAGGTGTGGTGCGGGTATAGACGACGAGTTCTTTAGCCATATGACCTCTGGAGGGGGTGTGTATCACCTGCTGTTGGGGTACTGGGTAGGGGCGGGGTCTCCCCGCCCACGGAGCGGTTACCACGTTCCTATGAGTACTGTTAACGTGTCGCTTCCAGGACCAGGACGAACGGGATGGCCGGATCGTCGGGGCGAAGGTGGCCGTCCATGGCGGCCAGTTCCGCGTGGGGGCTGACCCGGTACTGCTGACGGGTGATCTGCTGAAAGCCGACGCGGCGCAACTCGGCGCTCAGGCTTTCCTCGTCCCACAGGTGACAGTGGCCGTTCTCGTAGAAGACGACGTTGAGAATGTCTATCGGGTAGCGGCTGCGATAGCCCGCCGCCGCGCTGCGTTCCACCAGGGCGCGGGCGGCGTCCGAACGCGCGGCGTACTCGCGCGCCAGCCCCTCCGGGTCCGGCGTCAGGGTGCGAATGACACCCCCAGGCGCCAGCACCCGGTAGGCTTCACGCAAGAAGCGGGCCACAACCGCCGGGTCCACGTGCTCGACCACATGCTCGGAGAACAGGTATTGGACCGAGCCGTCGGGAAACGGGAGGGGCTGACCCATGTCCAGCCAGTAGCGGGCGCGCGGGCCAATGTCGGTGTTGAGCCAGCCGGGCCGCTGGACCAGCCCCGACCCCACCTGGACGCGGTAGGGCGGCTGATGCTCGCGCAGGTACTGGGCCAGGCGGCGTGTCGCCAGAGGCCGGTTGAGCCGGCTGGCAAGCTCACGGGCCAGGGAGCGGGCGAGCCTCAACCCCCGTCTACCCAACCCTACGTCTGCCACTGCCTTCCCCACCTTCCCATCTCTTACCACTGCTCCACGCGGGCCAGGCGGTGCTCCAGGTTGGCGAGATACCGCTCGGTCGAGATGGCCGCCATGCAGCCAAAGCCGGCCGAGGTGATGGCCTGGCGGTAGATGTGGTCGTGGACCTCGCCCGCCGCGAAGACGCCGGGCACGCTGGTCATCATGGTCTGGTCAATGATCACGTAGCCCTGGTCATCCATCTTGAGCTTGCCCTCAAAGAGCTGGGTGTTGGGATAGTGGCCGACGTAGACAAAGACGCCGTCCACGGGCTGTTGGCGCGTTTCGCCCGTGCGCACGTCCTGGACCACCACACTCTCGACCTTGGTGTCGCCCTCGATGCGCTGAAGGACCGAGTTCAAGACGTAGCCCATCTTCTCGTTCTGCCGCGCCCGCTCCTGAAGGACGGCCCCGGCGCGGAGTTGGTCGCGCCGGTGGACAATGTCCACCTTGTTGGCGAACTTGGTCAGGAATAGCCCTTCCTGGATCGCGCTGTCGCCGCCGCCGACGACCATCAGGTCCTTGCCCCGGAAGAAAAAGCCGTCGCACGTGGCGCAATAGGACACGCCGCGCCCCAGCAGTTCCGCCTCGCCGGGGATGCCCAGCTTCTTGGGCGACGCGCCCGTAGCGATGATGAGGGACTTTGTCTCAAATTCACCGCTATGCGTCTTGACGCGGTGGACCGGATCGCCAAAGACCACCTCGGTCACCTCGTCAATCTCGACGCGCGTGCCGAAGCGCTCGGCCTGCTTCTGCAGGAGTTCATACAACTCGGGTCCCTGGAGACCCTCCGGGAAGCCGGGGAAGTTTTCGACATCCGTGGTCGTGGCGATCTGCCCGCCCAGCTCATTACCCGTGAACAGCAGGGGCGTCAGGTTGGCGCGCGCCGCGTAAATCGCCGCCGTTAACCCGGCCATCCCCGAACCGATGATGATGGTGTTTTCCATAGTCGTCTGTTTCCTTGTCCTTGCCCCTCGTTCTGGACAGGTCAAAGTTCGCCAGAACGCCCGAACTCCGCTAGACTTGGGGGCGTGCGGCTGAAGCACTGTCTAGTCTCGTTATTATGATGTTCAGACTCGCCTGTCCATTACATACTTACTCCAACTTGCGTATTTGCCCGTCGAGTCGGGGAGGAGGACCTGGCAATGCTCGAAATTGCGGAGAAGGCCGCCGAGCGCGGCATGCCGAGCCTGGTGTGGCGCTTTGGGCAGGGCCGCCGTCTCGACATGATCGCCGAGTGGGCGAAACTGGAGGGCGCACGCGTCCTGGTGGACGGCTGCGGCGTGGGCATGTACGTCCGCCGCCTGCGCGCCTTCACGCCGGGCGTCTACGGCATGGACATTGAGTTCGACCGCGTGGCTGAGGGCGCGCGCGACCTGCCCGGCCTGGCCGTCGCCCCGGCTGAGGCGCTGCCCTACCCCGACAACACCTTTGACACCGTGCTGTCCCACGAGGTCCTGGAGCACGTGGCCGACGACTGCCAGGCGGTGGCCGAGATCGCCCGCGTGCTGCGGCCCGGCGGCCGGCTCATCGCCTTCGTTCCCAACCGCCTCTTCCCGTTTGAGACCCACGGCGTCTACTGGCGCGGGCAGTACCACTTCGGCAACGCCCCCCTGGTCAACTGGCTGCCGGACCCGCTGCGCAACCGCCTGGCCCCCCACGTCCGCGCCTACACCGAGGGTGACCTGCGGCGGCTGTTGGCGGGCCTGCCCCTCCGTGTCGTCCACCTGACCCAGGTCTACCCCGGCTACGACAACATCACCGCCCGCCGTCCGGCCCTGGGGCGGGCGATTCGCCAGGTCACCTACGCCCTGGAAAGCACCCCCCTGCGCCGCTTCGGCCTGTCCCACTTCGCCGTCCTGGAGAAAACCGGTGTAGGCGAGGGGTAGCGCTGTAGGCTGCGTGTCGGGGAAATGGTGGTTAAAGGAGGCAAGGCCGCGCTGGTTGTTGGCTTCCTGATGGGCAAGCGTGCCGCCGCCACCCGCAGACCCCGCTATACTGTCTCCATGACGCTTCCTTGAGAGGCGCGGGAGACAGGTATGCTATACGCGATGTTGCTGGCGGGGTGTTTAACGGGGATGGGGGGCTGTTTGTCCTGATGCACCGCGATGAGCCGGTGTACGTTGAGGGCGCGGATGCGCCCACGGATGGCTTCTCGGTGTTCGTCCTGGTCGTCCTGTCGGCGGCCTCCGTCTGGCTGCTCTGGCACCTCCTATGGTGAGATAACATAACAACTACATGACACCCATCGTTCAATTTATCCTGGCCGTCGCCGTTATTCTCTTCTGCGCCAAGGCCGGCGCGTGGCTCAGCGCCCGCATGGGCCAGCCCGCCGTCCTGGGCGAACTGCTGAGTGGCCTGCTGCTCGGCCCCTCCGTCCTCGATTTCCTCCATCTCCCCTTCTTTACCGACACCCATCTGGGCGAGAGCGTCGTGCACCTGGCCGAGGTCGGCGTCATCCTGCTCATGTTCATCGCGGGGTTGGAGGTCGAACTCAGCGAGATGCGCCGCGCGGGCCGTGTCGCCTCGGCGAGCGGGGTGGCCGGGGTGGCCCTGCCCCTGGTCCTGGGCCTGGGGGTCGCCCTGGCCTTCGGCTACCCCCTCCCGAAGAGCCTGTTCATGGGCATCATCCTGACCGCCACGTCGGTCAGTATCTCCGCTCAGACCCTATTGGAGTTGAACGCCCTGCGCTCGCGGCTGGGCGTGGCCCTGCTGGGCGCGGCCGTGGTGGACGATGTCCTGGTCATCCTCATCCTATCGCTGTTCCTGGCCCTGGTGGGCGGCGGGGGCGGCGCGCTCGACGTGGTCGTGGTCGTGGCGCGGATGGTCCTCTACCTGGGCGGCGCCGTCGTGCTCGGCGTCTGGCTCTTCCCGCGTCTTGCCCGCCGCATCGAGCACGTGCGGGTCAGTCAGCCCGTGATGACCGTCGGCCTCATCGTCACCCTGCTCTACGCCTGGGCGGCCGAAGCCCTGGGCGGCGTCGCCCTCATCACCGGCGCCTTTATCGCCGGTGTCCTGTTTGGCCGCACCCCCCTGCGCCACAAGCTCGAAACCGGCATGCACACCCTGGCCTATGCCTTCTTCGTGCCCATCTTCTTCGTCAGCATTGGCCTGGAGGCCAACGTGCGCCTCCTGACCGGCGACCTGGTCGTCTTCACCCTGGTCTTCCTGGGTGTGGCGATTGTCGGCAAGATTCTGGGTTCAGGTCTGGCGGCACGGTGGACCGGCTTCAGCAACGCCGAGGCGCTCCAAATGGGGATTGGCATGGTGTCGCGCGGCGAGGTCGGTCTCATCGTGGCAAGCGTGGGCGTCAACCAGGGTATCATCAGCGAGCAAGTTTTTACCGTCACCGTCGTTATGGTGCTGGTCACGACGCTGCTCACGCCGCTGGCCCTGCGCTGGGCCTTGGCGCGCGGTCCGCAGACAGGGTCTCGGCCCAAGCCGCCCGTGCGCGACGTCGAGTAACAGGAGAGAGTATGCCCCATCTAGTCATCCTGGTGGTGGACCAAATCGAACATGTGCCCACGGTCATCGAGGCGTGGCAGGCGGCCGGCGTGAGTGGGCTGACCATCCACGAGTCGACGGGCATGGGCCGCGCCCTGCTCTACCGCGATGATTTGCCCTTGCTGCCGAGTCTGCGTACCCTTTTCGAGGGAGACGAGAACACCAACCGCACCTTCTGGGCTGTGGTGGACGACACCTTTGATCTGGATGGCCTGTTTGACGCGACCGAGGCCATCCTGGGGCCGCTGGACACTCCCCACAGCGGTATCATGTTCACCGTGCCCGTGGGCAAGGTGCGCGGCTTGCACCGGCAAGCACAACCGACGCAACGAGGGCGCTAGATGCGACTGCTACTCTTACGGCATGGGCAAACCCACGCCAACGTGGAAATGAGACTCTGCGGCTGGACCGATGATCCTCTGGACGACCAGGGTGACCGTCAGGCGCGGGCGATTGCCCGTCGGCTGGCGACCGAGGCGGCTGTCAACGCGGTCTACGCCAGCCCGCTGTGCCGCGCCCGCGCCACCGCTGAGTATGCGGCGCGCGCGCTGGGCGTGACCGAGGTGGTCGAGCGCCCAGGGCTGCGCGAGCGCCATTTTGGCGCCTTTGAGAACCTGCCCCTCCCGACGGTCATGAAGCAGTATCCCGACTTCGCGGCGGCCTGGACGGCCCCCGGCGCGGCGGACTGGGGCCCACCCGAGGGTGAGATGTCGCGCCAGTTCGTCGGGCGGGTCATGGACGAACTCAACTCGATCATCGAGCGCCACAGCGGCGACGAGCGGGTGCTGGTCGTCACCCACGGCGGCGTCATCTCGGCCGCCCTGGCCGTCTGGTTCGCGGGCGATGCCTCGCGCTGGCGGGACTACCTCGTCTCCAATTGCTCCGTCACGGAGGTCGAGTTCCACTCCGCGCCGCGCCTCGTCCGCTTCAACGAGTGCGCTGAACTTGAGGATTAGATGACAGCCTTTAGCTACCGTCAGGGCGGGCTGGCCTGTGAGCAGGTACCCCTGGCCGAGATTCTGGCCGAACATGGCTCGCCCGTCTATGTCTACAGCCTGGACGAGATCGAACGCCGCTACCGGGCCTATGCCGCCGCCTTCCCCGACGCTCTACTGTGTTATGCCTATAAGGCCAACGCCAGCCTGGCCCTGTGCCAGTGGCTGCGGAGGCTGGGCGCGGGGGCGGATGTCGTGTCGGGCGGCGAGTTGCGCGTGGCGCAGGCGGCCGGCG
>CAZFUK010000233.1:0-7893 GCA_964522005.1 uncultured Anaerolineales bacterium
CTGCGGCTGACCGCGCTCCAGCCCGGCGTCTTCGACCTGGCCCTGCACGACGCCCTGGTGCTGGATGCCCACGACCAGCCACACACACCGACGCTGGACACAGCGCGGCTGGTGGTCGGCGGCTTCCGCCTCTGGCTGCCTCTCCTAGAACAGAGGGCAAGATAGACAGAATTTACAAAATTATCAGAATGAACAGAATGGAGAGATGATACCCGTTGGGCAAAGTCTTCTATCCATTCTGTCCATTCTGCAAATTCTGTTAATTCTGTCTAACCCTGTTGCGCCCGGATGAGGGCGGCGACCTGGGCGGCGCGGGCGAGCCACCCGTCCGACGGGGCGTCGGGGGCGAGGCGGGCCGCCTGGGGCAGGTCACGCAGCAGGAAGGCGACGGCCGGCGCGAGGCGGTAGGCCGCCTGCCAGGCCGAGCGGTCCACTGGCCCGACGAGTTGTTCAAGCGTGTCCAGGTAGAAGCCCACCGCCTCGGCCTCGCTGAGGGCGGGGTGGCGCAGGCTGTCCCAGAAGGTCCAGACGTCCCAACTCGACGGCGCGACCTGCATTGCCTGCCACTCGATGAGGACGACGCGGCTGTCCTCCACCAGGGCGAGGTGGCCGACATGGGGCGCCCCGTGGCAGACGGTCATGGGCATCGCGCGCAGCCGCTCGATGAGCCAGGCCGGGTCGGCCAGGAACTCGGTCAGCGTGGCCCGATCGGCCGGGCTGAGGCGGGCGAACAGGCCGCGCAGCGCAGCCGGGGCCTGGGGCTGCTCGTCCAGCAGCAGGCCGCCGGCCGGGTCGTCGGGGACGACCTCGCCCAGCGTCGCCCCGTACAGGGCGGCGGCGCGGTGCAGCCAGTCGGCCTGGCGCGTCAGCCAGGGGTAGACATAGTCCAGCACCGCCAGAGCATCCCAGTGGAGGGCGTGGAGTTCGGCCAGCCGCAGCAGAATCAGGCGCAGGCTGTCGGCGTCCCAGCCGTCGCCGGCGCGCTCGTCCAACTCCGCCAGGAAGTCGGTCGTCATCGTCCAGCCGGGCTTGCCCTCGCGGGCGCGGGCGCTGGCGATGGTCGGGTCGAGGACGCCGGGCGGCAGGCTGGTCAACAGGTCGCTTTCGAGCAGGACCAGTTCGGCCGGCGCGTCCAGGGCCGGGTTCCAGACTTCGGACCAGGTCAACTGCGGGAAGACCTTGAGGATGAGGGTCATCTCAAACAGGCCCGCCTCGCCCTGCCCGGTCAGCCGCAGGCGGTAGAAGCGGTTGGCCGAGGGCGGCCCGACCTGGACCGGCTCGCTCTGCACGTCCACCACCTGCAAATCATCCTGCTCCAACAAGACCCGCATCAGCGCCGCGTAGCCGCCGCGCGACAGCACGGCCGGCGCGGTATCCCGCTCACTCATCACGCCTCCCATCCAACGTTGACGCGCCCGTAGGCCCGGCCTATACTTTTGGCCCTGTACCCGATCCCTGGATATCCCGCCCTGTAGCGAGAGACTTGCCTTGTTCCGACTTGAAACCCACGGCCCTGTCACGCGCCTCCAGTTCAGCCGCAGCCTGTTCGGCCGGCCGGTCCACTGGGTCAGCGCCTACTACCTGGACGGTCTGCTGGTAGACAGCGGCCTGTATTATACTCGCAATGAACTCGTGGCGCAGGCCCGCGCCCTGGGCGTCCGCCAGGTGTTCTGCACCCACCAGCACGAGGACCACACGGGCGGGGCGGGCGCGCTCTACCGCCGCCTGGGCCTACCCCCCCAGGCCGGGGCCGACACCGCGCCGCACCTGATTCGCCCCCCCCACATCCACCTCTACCGCCGGCTCGTCTGGGGCCGCGCCGAGCCGACACCCGCCCAGGTCGTGACGCACGTCGAGACCGACCACTACTGCTTCGAGGTCATTCCCACCCCCGGCCACAGCCCAGACCACACCGTGCTCTACGAACCCCGGCTCGGCTGGACCTTCTCCGGCGACCTGTTCATCCACGAGCAGGCCAAGTACCTGCGCACCGACGAAGACCTGGCCCAACTCGTCGCGTCCCTGCGACGCGTCGCCGCCCTGGACCCGCAGCGCCTCTTCTGCGCCCACCTGGGCGTGGTCGAGACGCCCCGCGCCGCCATCGAGCGCAAGCTGCGCTACTGGGAAGGTCTACGCGGGAAGGTGCAAGACCTGCGCCGCCAGGGCCGGCCACTCGCCGCCATCAGTCAGGCCGTCCTGGGGCCGGAAGGACCTATGACCCGCTTCTCGCGGGGTCACATCTCGAAGCTCAACCTGACCCGCGCCCTGGTCGGCCTGGAGAGTCCCCTGTGCTCCTGATTCTGCTGCCCCTGGTCTACCTGCTGGCCGCCGGCGTCTGGCTGGCCCTGCTCCTGGCCCAGCGGCCACTCAGTCGCCCGGTCCACCCCCTGCCGCTGGCGGCGACCGTGCTCGGTGGGCTGCTGGCCGCCTCTCTCCTGGTGACGAGCGGCCCGGTCGGTGTGACCCTACTGCGCTGGACGCCGGCCGATGTCTTCGGCGGTGACCTGCGGCTGTACGCCGACTCGCTCTCCGTCTTGTTCGCCGCCCTGCTCGCCCTGCTGGCCCTGGCCGCCGCGCTGGCTGAGCGCCGTACCCTGGCGACGGATGACCCGTTTACCGTTGTCGCCGCCCTGCTGCTCACCGGGGCCGCGCTCACCTTCGTCCTGGCGGGCAACCTGCTCACGCTGGCCGGGGCGTGGCTGTTCATGGACCTGGCGACGCTGGCCGCGCCGCGCTGGCTCCAGACCACGCGCAGCGCCCCGCGCGGGCAGGCTCTCGCGCTCAACTACCTGGGCGGCGTCCTCGTCTTCCTGGCCGGCATCACCTCCCTCAGCCAAAACCCGGCCCTGGCCGGGCAGGTCTGGACGCCGGGCGCGCTGGCCCCCCTGTCGCCGCGCTTCTTCGAGGCGGGCTGGGCCGTCAACCCGGCGGTGCTGCTCGCCCTGGCCGCCTATGTGCGCCTGGGCGCCTATCCGTTCCACCGCAACGTTCCCGACGCCGGCTCCACCCCGCTGGCCGCCTGGCTGCGGCTGACGCCGCTGGTCGTCGGCGCCTATCTCCTGGCGCGGGCCGCCTCGCTGGCCGCCGCCGCCCCCCTCTCCGGGCCAAGCTGGGCCTTGGTGACGGGTCTGGCGACGCTCGCCGCCGCCGTCCTGGCCTGGCTCTCCGTCACCCACGATGACACCGTGCGCTGGCTGGCCGTCTACGCCGCGTCGGGCATCCTGCTCCGCCTGGCCCCCGGCCCGAGCGAGGCTGGGCTGCTCATCATTCTGGGCGGCGTCGCCCTGGTGCTGGCCGTGGGCGCCCTGGCCCTCGCCGAACCCCTGAGCTATCGCGGGGCAGGCTGGCCGCGCCGCTGGGTCGAGATCATGCGCAGCGCGGCGATCTGGACGCTGTGGGGCGGGCCGCTGACCCTCGGCTTCGTCTACCGCTGGGGCGGCTATCGCGCCGCCCTGGACGCGGGCGACACCCAGGCCGTGGTCTGGTCCGTCCTGGCCGCGACCTTCGCCGCCGCCGCCCTCTGGACCCTGGCCTTTGATACCTGGCAGACGCGCCGACCTGGCGGGGAGACACCTACACCGATTCACGTGTCCGACCTGGTCGGGCTGACGCTGTTGGGCCTGCCGCTGGTCGTCCTCGGGCTTCAGCCGCTGCTGATTACGCCCGCCCTTGACCTCGTCACCGCCCCCGGCGCCAGCGGCCGCATCGCGGACCTGGTTCGCGGGACACCGAGCGGCCAGGGCGTGCAGATTGGGCTGTTACTGCTCGTTCCCTGGCTCGTCGGCCTGGCGCTGAGCCGCTTGCGCCGCCGTGTGCCGGCCGAGGCCCGGCTGGGCCAATCCGTCCAGGCGTGGCTGCGCCTCGACTGGCTCAACACGCGGCGCTGGCGTCCCGTCGCCTTTGGCACGCGGCTGCTGCGTCTGGCGACGGGGCTGGGCGAAGGCGAGCGGTATGTCGGCTTGCTGGCCGTCTTCGCCCTCATCGTCGCCCTCGCGCTGCTCACTCAGTCGTAAAGACTAATGATTGATGATTAATGACTGAAGATTACGCATCACGCATCACGCATCGCGCATCACAGGTCGCCCACCAAGGACTGCTTTGGATACTCTACTCACCCCCAACAACCTCTTCATCGCCATTGTCGCCACGACGGCCATTCTGGCTATCACGGCGGAGTGGCGCGTGAGCTTGCTGGCGCTGCTGGCGCAGTACCTGGTGGCAGCCACGCTCCTGGGGCGCTTCGTCACGCCGCAGGTCGCCGCCATCAAGGTGTTTGTCGGCGCGCTGGCGTGTGTCATCCTCTACCTCGGCGCGCGGAGCGCGGAACAGCACCCGGGCAGCGAGGGCTTCGTGACCGACGCGGGCCGGCGCGCGCTGGTCTGGAGTCCCAGCCTGGACGACCTGCTCCTGCGAGCGTTGGCCGTGGCCGTTGTCGGGGCGGGCGTGTTGGGCAGCGGCATCGGGCAGGCCGGCTTTGAGGGGCCGACCGCCACGCTCGCGCCGGCCGCCTGGCTCGCCATCGTCGGCATCCTGCTGCTGGTGCTGGGCCGCGCCACCTTCGCCGCCGGCCTTGGCCTGCTGACGTTCCAGACCGGGTTCGAGGTCTTCCACAGCCCCATCAACTCGACGCCCCTCATGCTGGGCGCCCTGGCCGCCGTCCATGTGCTGCTGGCCCTGGGCATCGCCTACGGGCTGGGCCACGAGGTCGAGGAGGAATGAACCCGCTACTGCTGAGCCTCGCGCTGCCCCTGGCCGCCGGGCTGCTCGCCTTCCTGACGCGGCGCGTCCGCCCTCTGGGCGCGCTGCTCGCCGTCGCCTGCGGCCTGGTCTGCCTGGTCCTGACCGTCGGGGCCTCGCTGACCCAGGCGGTCAGCCTGCCCGCCGACCTGAGCCTGGAAGGGTCGTCCGTGGGGCGTCTGGCCCTGCTGGGCCTGTGGCTGATGCTGGTCTTGTTTGGCCTGCTCGAACTGGCCCAGCCCGGCCGCAGCTTTGTCATCCCGGCTGTGCTGGGCGCGACGGGGCTGGCCGGGGCGGCCCTGGTCCTCCAGCCGCTGAGCCTGGCCGTCCTGGCGCTGCAACTGGCCGGCATGCTCATGGTCTTCCCCGCGCTCCAGGGGCCGGCGCGGCGGCCGTGGGGGTCGCTCGGCTACCTGTCCATCACCGTGCTGGCCGGCGCGGGCGCGCAGCTTGGCCTGTGGCTGGCTGAGTTCTACACCCAGAACCCCGAACCCGACACCGCCCGCACCGCCGCCATGCTCTTCGCCCTGGTCGCGGCGCTGACCCTGGCCCTCGCGCCGCTGCATAGCTGGCTGCCCCGCCTGGCCGACGCCGCGCCCTACCAGGTAACGGCCTGGGCGGGCATGGTCGGCCAGCTCGCCATCGTCGGCGTGTTCCTGCGCCTGCTGGCCGCCTACGACTGGCTCCTGACGGTGACGCCGCTCATTTATGTCTTCATCCTGGGTGGCCTGCTGAGTATGACCCTGGCGGGCGCCCTGGCGCTCGCCGCCTCCACGCCGCGCTACTGGTTCGCCTATGCCATGACCTACACCGCTGGGCTGGCGGCGGTCGGGCTGGGCCTGTTTTCCCTTCAGGGGGTCGAGGGCGCGGCCCTGGCCTTCCTGAGCCGCACCGTCGGCATCATCGTCGCGGCGGCCGGCTTCCGCGCCGTGCCCCAGTTGTCCATCGCCTGGGACGACCTGCGCAGCCTGGCGAACCACCGCCTGCCCGCCGCCATCGCCCTGGCCTGCGCCGGGTCCATCTTCGCGGGCATCCCGCCCTTCGCCGGCTTCCCGGCCACCTGGCTCGTCTACCGCGCCGCCTACACCGCCGCACCCCAACTGGCCCTGCTCATGGCGCCCGGCACCGCCCTGCTCGGCCTAAGCGTGGTTCGCCTGCTGACGACGCTGTTCCAGCCGCCGCCCGACGCGGCGCCCGTCCCGCCGCGTGGCAAAGCCCCGCCGCCCCTGTCGCGCCGCCTAAGCGTCTACATCTTCGCCCTCGTCGCACTGGCCGTCGGGCTGGGGCTGGTTCCCCAGGCCGCCCTGACGCCCATCCAGGGCGCCTTGACGAGCCTGCGCTTCCTGCCGTAACCCTATCCGGGTAGAGACGTGACATGTCACGTCTCTACCAAGCGGGGTAGCGCGGGGGTCTTTACGTACCGTTTGACACCGGCGGGGGTGTCCACTATAATAGCCCCGCCCCCGCGAATATTAGAGTTAAATGAGTACGCGGGTGTCTGGATAGCTTATTGGTAAGTGGAGGAGAGACCAACAATGCCTGGCCACGCCGATGAGGCCCCCACGTGGGCCGCGCCAGAGGATGAGAGTTACTGGGACGCGCTCTTGACACAGGGGGAAGTCGCGTTTGATCCGCCGCCGCGCGATTGGAACGGTGAAGGCGGGCGGATGCTGGCGGGGGAGCGGGGGCTTGGCCCAGGGCCGACCCGCGATCAGTGGGCGACGCTCAAAGCGCATTTTGACGAGGGTGTGATTTTGACGGGCCGGGTCATCGGCTGCAATCGGGGTGGGCTGCTGGTCCGCATCACCGACACGGTGGGCTTTGTCCCCGCGTCGCAGTTAGCCGACCTGCCGCGCCGCATGGAGAGCGAAGAGCTACGGATCGAACTCGAACGGCGCATGGGGCAGGAGTTAGCCTTAAAACTCATTGAACTCGACCGGTCCCGCAACCGCGTGATTCTGTCCGAACGCGCCGCCATGTGGACCGGCGGCGGCGTGGATGCCCGGCTGGCCCAACTTGCGGAAGGCGACCAGGTCAGCGGCCGCGTGCGCAGCATCTGCCACTTCGGCGCGTTTGTGGACCTGGGCGGCATAGACGGCCTGATTCATATTTCGGAACTCTCGTGGCAGCGCGTCGCCCATCCCAGCGAAGTGGTGGCCGTCGGCCAGGATGTGAACGTGCTGGTGATGAACGTGGACCGGGGCCAGCGCCGCGTCGCCCTCAGCCTCAAGCGGCTGCGCCCCGACCCGTGGGCGACGGTGGAGCAGCGCTATCTGCCCGGCCAGATCATCACGGGCACAGTGACCAACGTCGTGGACTTTGGCGCGTTCGTGCGCATCGAAGAGGGGCTGGAAGGGCTGATCCATATCTCGGAGCTGGCCGAGGGCAACTTCCTGCACCCGCGCAACGTGGTCCACGAGGGCGAAGTCGTACACATGCGCGTCCTCAACATTGACTCGCGCAACCGCCGACTGGGTCTGAGCCTGCGGCAGACGTACCTGACCGAGCCGCGCGTCAACGGCAACGGTGTCGCCAGCAACGGCCTCAGCAGCAACGGCGTCGCCGGCTAGAACGAGACGAACTGCTTCGGGATGAGGGAGCACGACAGGGGCGGGACCATCCCGCCGCCTGCCGCCCTCATCCCTTTGCCTTGTGAGAGGATACCTGATGGCGCGTCGCCCCAAGAGCCAGGCGCCGGATCCACCGCTCCCGGTGACTCGACTGGACGAGCCACCCACCCCACCCCCGACCGACGCTCCGCCCCCCCTGGTCCAGCCCGCCGAGATCGCCGGCCTGGCGCTGGTGGCCGTGGCTGTGCTGACCTTGCTCAGCCTGCTGGCGGTCAATCGCGGCGCGCTGACCGACGCCTGGGCGGTCTGGGTGCGGCGCGGGCTGGGCTGGGGCGCCCTGCCCGTCACTGTCCTCGTCGGCGCGGGCGGCGGCTGGCTGCTGGTCCGCCGCTGGTTCCCCCAGTTGAACATCCCCTGGAGCCGCCTCGTGTGGGGCGAGGTTCTCGTCCTGGCCGGCCTGGCGCTGGCGCACCTGCCCGGCGCGGGCGACCCGCTGGACCGGGCGTGGGCCGGGCAGGGCGGTGGCCTGATGGGCTACGCGCTGGCCTGGACCGTGGCCGACGTGGGCGGGCGGTGGCTGAGCGGC
>CAZFUK010000234.1:0-7892 GCA_964522005.1 uncultured Anaerolineales bacterium
TTCAATTCCCGCCATCTCCACAGCACGGGGATGAGGGGTTAGGGACGCGGGACTAACGGTAGTCCCCGTCCTTAACCCCTCATCCCTTTTTTGTCCCCCGCCGCTACTCCCTTTTGAGCTACTCCCTTTTGAGCGGCGGCTGAATCTTGTGGGCGGCCAGCAGGTAGGGCAGGAAGAGGGTGTAGACAGGCTGGGCCGGGTCAAGGGTGGCGCTGGGCGTCGGCGTGAGGGTCGGCGTGGCCGTGGCCGGCTCGGGGCGGGGGGTGGGGGTCAGGCGGAGTGGGGTCGCCGTCTCGGTCGGCCCCGGCTCAGGCTCGGTGGGGCCGGCGGTGGGCGTGTCCGTCGGGGGCGGCGCGCCGGGGGTCGGGGTGGCCGAAGGGGTGCGCGACGGCGGCAGAAGCAGGGTCGGCGACGGGATGGCGGTGGCGGTCGCCGTGGCGCTCGGCCGGGGGGTGGCCGTGGCCGAGGCGGTGGGCGTGGCGCTGGCCGTTGGGCTGCGCTCCGGGGTGGGCGAGAATGTCGCGGTGCGCGTCGGGAACGGCGTGGGGGTCGAGGCGGGCACGACGCACTCGTCAAAGGTGAGCAGGCTCAACCCGTCGGGGGTCCCGAACCAGCGTTTGCAGCTCAATTCATAGGCGGTGCTGGTGAGGTTGCGGACCGTGGGCGGGCCATCGGTGCGTGTCCAACTCCGCCACTGTCTGAACTGGGTATCGAGCCGGCTCACGCCGCCCTGGGTCATGAACCACATCTGGCGTCCGTTGGCGGACAGGTCGTCCAGGAAGGCAATGTCGTTGATGAAGTTATTGACCAGGCCCCCGTTGGTACTGGCGACGGTGTAGGTCTCCTCCCAGGCGTTGGTATTCAGATTGTAGCGGCTGATGCCCTGGGGCGTGCCGATCCAGATGCGCCCGACGTTGTCGGCGGCCACCGCCGTGACGAAGTCGGACAACAGGGCGCCGCCGGTGCCGGCCGCCGTGTAGAGGGTCCAGGCGCCGGCGCCCGAACTGGGGGCCGCGCCATAGTCGAGGACGGCCAGACCGCCGGGGCGGCTGCCGTCGGACTGTGTCGCCAGCCAGATGTGTTTGGCTCGCACGCTGATGTCGTTGACTCGGCCAAACGAGGCGTTGCTCCCGCTGGTCCAGGTCAGCCAGTGGCCGTCGGTGTCCAGGGCGAACAGTTGAGGCCCCACGCTGGCCGAGCCAGTACTGCCGGCCCAGACGCGGTAGCCACTGCCGGTCAGGGACACATCCTCACGGGCCAGGGCCTGGATATAGCCGAGCGGGTTATCCTGGTCGTCGTGGGTATAGGACACCCAGCGGCCATCGGCCAGGCGTTGGCTGAGGCCGCCCCGCTGCCCCGTGGCTGTGTTGTCGCCCGTCGCCACCCACAGGTCGCCCCCCACCATTAGCAGGGCGTGGACGGCATTGGCGGGCAGGGTGTTGGTCGTGTCGCGATCATAGACGGCCCACTCTCCGCTTTGCGGGTCAAAACTCGCCAGCCCCAGGGGCGTGCCCGCCCACAGCAGCCCCGTCAGCCGGTCCCGCACCACCGCGTTGACCTGCTGGCTGGGCAGGCCCGGCGCCCGGTACAGCGGGCCGACCCGGTCGTCGGGGTTGATGCGCGTCAGCCCCTCGGTGGTCGCCGTCCAGATCAGGCCATCGGGTCCGGCTACGACCTCGCGTACATCGGGACTGGGTAGTTCACCGGGCTGGGCATAGAAGAGGCGCAGGTGTTCGTCGGCCTCGACCCGTGCCACCGCCCCCGAGCACACCGACACACAGCCGTAGACCCCCAGCCAGACCCGCCCCTGGGGGTCCACCGTCAGCGAGCGCACCCGGCCAGCCGGCAAGTCGTCGGCCCCGACGCGGCTGGTGGAGCCGTCGGAGCGCCAACGCACCAGTCCCGCCCCCGTTCCCAGCCAGCGCGAGCCGTCGGGCGTGATGACCACGGCGTCCACAATGTTGGAGGGGAGGGCGGGCAGGTCGGCGGTACACTCGGGCGGCGCGGGGTTGGCCGGGGTGTAGAGACTGCGGTTACAGTACGTGGTCCGCCCGGCGTGGTCGAAGCGGCTGATGCCAGGCGACGGGCCGACCGAGGTCCACACCGCCCGCCCGGCCTCGACCGCCCAGACCGGCGTGGGGAGGGTCGAGGCCAGGACATCGTCCAGGTAGTCGGGCATGACGGTGAACATGTCGGCGCAGGCGCGCACGACATTCCCGGTCACCCCGTCCACTAGGGCGGCGCTGGCGTTGGTTGTGGCCCACACCCGGCCCCGGCCATCCAGCGCCAGACCGTCCACCCGGCTGCACAGCCCCTGCCCGGCGCTTATCGTCCGCCAGCCCGTCCCGTCCCACCGCGCCAGGCCGGCCGACGTGCCCGCCCAGACGGTACCCGTCTGGGGGTCGTGGAGAATGGCGCGGACCTGGTTGGCCGGCAGGCCGTTGTCAATCGTAAATACAGTGTACGCGCGGGTCGCCACCTGCCAGCGTACGACGCCCCCCTCGGTGGCGGCCCAGACGGTGTCGCCCGCCACGGCTACGGCGTTGACGTCGTCGGTGTGGGTGAAGATGCGCCAGGCTTCGGACGTTTGAGCGAGGGTGGGGGTGGAGGAGTGGAGCGCCAGAATCAGGGCCAGGGCCAGTAGGGCTGAACAGAGCAATCGCACGACGCCTCCTCAGGCGCGTCTAGAGGGTCCAACGCACACATACAAGACGCCCCAGGAGGGGCCGAAGTTACGGGTGGCCCGGCTTCGCCTGGGGGCCAATTGTGTGCTACAATCAGGGGCCTATGCCAAAACAGGTTCGACGCAAACAGATTCTCATTGTGGACCCCGACCCGGGCGCGGCGCTGCGGCTGCGCGGCGTCCTGGAGGGGCTGGGCTATAGGGGCGTCGCCGGCCGCCCCGCCGAGGCGGTCGCCCTGGCGCGTGGGCTGCGGCTGCACCTGGCCCTGCTCGCCGCCGCCACCCCGCCCGACGACCTGGCCCACCTGGCGACGCAACTCCACCGCGCCGCCGTGCCGGTGGTCGTCCTCTACCCCGCCACGGCGCCGCCGCCCACCGTCGCTGGCGCGACGGCCTATCTGCCGCAGCCGTGGCGCACCGCCGACCTGGTGCAACTGGTCTACCGCTACGCAGGAGCGCCCGAATGACCCTCCCCGACCTCGTCATCGCCCCCGACGTGGCCGCCGCCCTGGCCGAGGGGCGTCCCGTCGTCGCCCTGGAATCCACCGTCATCACCCACGGCCTGCCCTGGCCGACCAACCTCCACGCCGCCCAGGCCCTCGAAGCCGCCGTCCGCGACGGCGGGGCGGCGCCCGCCACGGTCGCCGTGCTGGACGGGCGGCTGCGCGTCGGGCTGGCCGAGGCCGACCTGGTAGGGCTGGCCCAGGCCGCCCTGGGGGTGCGCAAGGTGAGCCGGCGCGACCTGGCGATTGCCCTGGCGCGGGGTGAGAGCGGCGGCACGACCGTGGCGGCCACCATGTGGATCGTCCACCAGGCGGGGATTGAGGTCTTCGCCACGGGCGGCATTGGCGGGGTCCACCGCCGCCACCCGTTCGACGTCTCGGCCGACCTGCCCGAGTTGGCCCAGACGCCGGTCCTGGTGGTGTGCGCGGGGGCCAAGGCCATCCTTGACCTGCCGCTGACCCTGGAGTGGCTCGAAACCCACGGCGTGCCCGTGCTCGGCTGGCGCGCCGACGAGTTTCCGGCCTTCTACAGCCGCGACAGCGGGCTGGGGGTGGACCTGCGGGTCGAGGGGGCGGCCGACGTGGCGGCGGTCTGGCGGGCGCGGCGGCGCCTGGGGCTGGGCGGCCTGCTGCTGACGGTGCCCATCCCCGAGGCGTACGCCACGCCAGCGGCCACGGTCGAGGCGGCCATCACCGCCGCGCTAGACGAGGCCGACGCCCAGGGCGTGCGCGGCAAGGCCGTCACCCCCTTCCTGCTAGAGCGCGTCGCCGCCCTGACCGAGGGCGCCAGCCAGCGGGCCAATCTGGCCCTGCTCGAACACAACGCCCGCGTCGCCGCGCTGGTGGCGTCGGCCCTGGCCGAGGCCCCTCGCCCCCCCACCCCTTAGCCACCCCCCACACACGCCAGCCCCCAGCGCAGGCTGGCCTGCTGGAGGTCGGCCACGTCCAGGTCGCCGTCGCCGTCCAGGTCGTAGCGGGCCTGGGCGGCGCTGACCGGCCGGGCGGGCCACTGGGCGGCCAGCAGCTGGAGGTCGCCCTGGTCAATCCCCCCGTTGGTGTTGAAGTCGAGCCAGGCGCAGGGCGGGCGGGCGCGGCCCGACGCCGGGTCTAGCATCATCCCGCTCGTGTCCACCACCTCAAAGTCCGAGCCGTGGACGCCGCCCAGGCTGTGCAGGGCGTCGTTGTCCCACCGCTCGTCCGGCGCGCCCGACACAAACCAGCTCGTCCCGTTGTCCGCCACCATCATCCCATAGGTCTGCATGGCGCGCAGGATGGTCTGCACCGCCGGCGGGTAGGGGCGCAGGTCAAAACTGGCGCGCAGCCGCACGCGCAGCCCCATGGGCGGCAGCGCTGGGTCGGTCAGCGACGAGGCGTAGTGGCGGGCGGGCCAGACGTAGGCGCGCTGGGTGCGGTCCACGGTGAAGCGCAGGGCGTGGGGGATGACCCCGGCCGCGACCTCGTCGTAGCGCACCAGACCCGGCAGGATGGGCAGGCCGGCCGCGTCGGCGCTGGTCCAGCCGGCCGGGCGCAGGGCGTTGGAGCGCAGATTAAAGACGGCGCCCGACCCGGCCTGCCAGCCGGCCGCCTGGGGCCGGGCGTGGTACAACTCGTAGAGGGTGCAGGTGTCGCGGTCCACGGCCAGGACATGGCGGTCGCCCGTGCTGCTCGGCCCGCCCTCAATGGGCGCGTCGAGGGGCACGCGGTAGGGGCCGGGGTCGCTCTGGGCGCCGAACTCGACAAACTGGACCGGCACGAGCGGGCTGGCCGAGGTTACCACGGTGTAGGGGATGCCGATGGGGCCGCCGTCCCACAGCCCACTGCCAAAGTCGGCGTGCAGCCCCGTGTCCAGGCCGATGGACGCCAGGTAGGCCGCCGAGGCCGGGTGGACCGGCAGCCCGACCACCGGCGTGTTCCAGGCATTGTCCGGCGGCAGGCTGGGACAGCCGCCCACCTCCGCCCCCGCCCGCGCCGAGGGCGCCGCCACCAGGCATAGCCCGGCACCGAGCGCCACGATGAGCCAGACCCAACGCATACTCCCTCCTTAAGGTCGCGTAGCCTCTACAGGCCAAACCGGGGAGGACGCCGAGAGCGCGGAGAGCGCGGAGAGAATGAGGGTTTATTCCTCCGTGCCCTCGGCTTCCTCGGCGGTGACCGCCTCAGTGATCCTAGGCTCCCGCAAGCCCTGGGCCAGCGCCTGCCGCCGGTTGGCGGTCGGCCAGAGCTGGGCCACGTCCTCGGCCTGCGTCAGGCGGCCCCAGGTGGTGGCGATAAACGTGACGCGCCACAGCCGCCGCGCCGGCACGGGCCGCGCCAGCGACCGCAGCGGCCCCAGCTCGAAGCACAGGTAGAGGGCGTCGGCGCGGGGGTGGTCGGCCTCGTCGGGCAGCAGGTCGCGCCGCCGCCGCAGCCGAATCTGGCGCACCCAGCCCCACCACCGCACGCACCGCCCCTCCGCGCCCCAGGCGCCCGTCTGGTACAGCGCCAGCACCTCACAGCCGAGCCTTGGCGGGGCGTGGGCCACCGGCAGGCGGTACCAGCCCTCGCCCTGCGCTCGTGCCAGGTCCCGCGCCTGCGTCACGACGGCGACGAGAACCGGGGTTTCCTCACTCGGCCAGAGCTGCATGTCCATCTGAATCACAAAGGCCACCAAGCCACCAGGGCACACAGCAGAGAAGGCATTTTTAAACCCCTTCGTGTCTTTGTGCGCTTGGTGATTCACCCCATACCGAACGGTTACTGTACCCGCGCCGCCCACTTGGGGGCGTAGCGGCGCAGGTCGTCGCGGGCGCGGGCCACGGCGATGTCGGACGCCCGCGCCTCGAGGAACACGTCGAAGCCCGCCAGGCCGTCGCCCAACTCCAGCAAGTACAGCAGGTCCACCGGGTGGACCAGGTCGGCGTGCTCTTCGGGCCTCGGCAGCCGCGCTTCGGGCCCGCCGCCCCGCCGCCTTAAGTGGGCCTCGGTGCGCGGCGAGCTGAGGTGGACTTCCGGCCGCAGTCCGGCCGGCCACGTCGCCAGGCAGGCGGCCAACGCCTCGGCCGCCGTCAGCCCGCCCGGCCGCAGGCGGTGGTGGAGCAGGTCGAACACCACGGGAATGCCCACCGCCTGGGCCATCGCCACGACCTCGGCCGCCGTATGGCCCAGGTCGTGCTCCACGGCCAGCCGCGCCCGCGTCGCCGCCGGCAGCGCGCCCACCCGCTCGGCCCAGGCGGCCCGCGCCGCCGCGCCGGCCCCTCTGACGTGGGTAGTCACCACTCCACCCGCCGCCCCCAGTCCATCCAGCAGCGCGGCCAGCACCCTGAGCCGCGCCGCCGCTCCCTCGGCGACGCGCTCGTGCGCGACGCCCAGGGCAGTCCCCGGCGGGGCGTGGACCGTCAGCCGCACGTCCGCCCCCCGCGCCAGCCCCCCGACATAGGCCAGTTCCGTCGCACACGCCTGGACCTGGGCCAGGGCCTCGGCCGGCGGGCCGGGCGCCAGGCGCGGGTCGAGGCGCAGCCAGTGCAGCCCGGCCTGGGCGCACCAGGCCAGCCCGTCGCGCAGGTAGGCCAGGCCCACGCTCAGGTGGGCCGGCCGGCCGGCGCTGCCCGCATCATAGCAGCGCAGCCCCGCCCGGCCATACAGCCCCGGCCCACAGCCCAGGCGCACAGGGGCCAGGGGCTGGGGGCCAGGGGACAGGGGCGAGGGACGAGGGGCCAGGGATGAGGGAACAGAGGCGACAGGCATAAGCTCCTGCGGGATGGAGTATTAATACTCAGGAGGGGCGCCCGGCGCCATTCCTTGCACTTTCCCCTACCCCTGCCCCTCGTCCCTGCCCCCTCGCCCCTAGGGCTGCTCGACCAGGTAGCGCGCCAGGGCCGGCAGAGCGTCGGTGACCTCGAAGCTCGCCCATGTCCCGCCCTCGTCGCCGGCGGTAAAGACGGTGAAGCCCAGGACGTAGGGGTCCTGGCGCGTCTCGCGGTCGTACCAGGCCAGCTGGTCCAGGTAGACGGCCAGCGTATCGTCGCCCAGGCCCTGGTTCGACCAGTAGCCGCCGAAGTCGCGCCAGCCAAAGGCGTCGCCGGGGCCGGGGCGGTTGGTAATGCCGCCGTCAATGCCGGCCTCGGTGATGACCAGCGGAATCGCCAGCCCACGCGGCTTGAGATAGTCCTCGTACCACCAGCGGTAGCGCAGCGTCAGGACGCCCCGGTTGGCGACGGGCGCCCGCCCCGGCACGGCCACCCCGACGCCGAACTGCAGGGTGGGCGCCGAGTACTCGTGGAGGGCCAGGACGCCGCCGTGCTCCTTGGCCGCCTGGATCGCCGGCAGGAACAGCGGAATCAGGTCCCACTCGGGTACGCCCGTCGGGAACGTGCCGATGGCCGCTCTAAGTCCGTGCTCGGCCAGGGCGCGCACCCGCTCGGCCTCGAAGGCCGCGTACCACGTCATCTCCTCGCGGGTCTTGGGGGCCGGTTCATTCCAGCCCTCCCAGTAGTCCACCCCGGCGCGGTTGAACTCGTAGTCGGCGAGTTGGGTCGCCACAAAGGCCCGCGCGGCCTGGGCCGGGTCGCCGCTCATGCTCTGCGACGCCGTCGCCACGCGGCCCACCGTCACCGTCTGGGGCGACGCCTGTTTGGCCTCGACCAGCCAGTGCAGGTCGTCCACCGCCTTGACCACCCTCAGCTTGGTCACCCGAATAAACTCCAGGATGTCGGGGGAATTATTGCGCA
>CAZFUK010000235.1:0-7831 GCA_964522005.1 uncultured Anaerolineales bacterium
GCGGCTACACCTCGACCTGCGAGCGTTACTCGCCATTTATAATCTGTATCACGAACTGCCCTGTCTACAAACGAGAATCTGAGGGCGACGGGTGGAGCAGGCGTGGGTGAGATCTCCAAAGCACATGATACGCCAGTAACATCTCCCGTACGGGAAGTTCTAATGGAACAAGTCTGGCCAGTGTTGATGAAGTTTATTGGACTGGGCAAGAGCTGTCCGGGCGGATCTATCTCCATGGTTAAGGTCACGGGGACTGTGGCGCCGCTCGGCTGGACACTACTGGCACTGATAGGGATAGAGTAAACAACTTGAGCCGCTGCGTTGCTCGTGGACTCGAGAGTAGCCTGAATATCACCAATCACTAGACTGGCCTGGACTGTTGTTGGAGTGGGCGTCGCCTGTGAACCGGCCATCGTCGTAGCAGTAGCCGTCGGGGTGGCAACGGGGACCGTTGCGCTCGCCGTCGGTGTTGGCGTGAAGGCGACGAGTTGGAAGTACACATCATAAGGAAGATTACCAGTCACCTCAAGTGTCACGGGATTCGTTGAAGTCCAAGTGTAGCCTCTAGCGGTTGGCATCACGCGTATTGAGTATATTCCTCGGACAACTGTAAAGTAGCAATTACCTTGGGCATCCGTTGTCGTTGTCCCCTTAATTTCACCTGCCTGCTCCAGTTGCATCTGAACGTTATCTACAGCGGGAGTGACATGGACGTTGATGGTTCGCGATTCAGGTGTGCTCGTTGACGTCGGCGTGTTCGTTACCGTCGGGGTGTCGGTCGGCGTGGGCGTCGCGGTCGAGGTGCTGGTCAAGGTGGGGGTGGGCGTGACGGTCGAGACACCCACGGAGAGCGTGGTGGGGGCAACGGAGCAGTTAGCATTATCGTTACCGTCCCCCGTAAACTCAAAGGTCGCACTCAGCGTGTAAGCCACCGAGTTCGGATAGGTGATGTTGAAGGAAAGCGGCTGGCTAGCACCCGTCGTGTTTAGAGTTACCGACTGTCTAATGACGGACTGTACTTGTGAATTGATTGATACTCCTTCGGAAGGGGTCACCGCCAGGACAACATTGCCTGTGGCGATACTGGGGCCGGCCGTGTCGCGCACCTGAAACGTATAAGTACCCGTACCATTGGGTGATAGGGTTTGTGGTCCAGTTATGGTGCTCAGGGCGACGCAGAACTCGATGCGTATGTCCTTGTCGAGCCGCCCTTTGTCATTCAGAGAGTTCGGGTCATAGCGCGAGGACAGGCGCGCTTCGACGACTAGGGGGGGGAACTTTGGGGCATCCGGCAGTATGCGCAGCGTCACCCTGAATGTGCTCGAGGCCCGTGCCGCCAGAGAGGCCAGCCCGCACTGATATTGACCGTCCTGGCCGATGGGGCGAGAGGTGCACACCCAACTCCCTGCGTCGTCGCTCACCCACTCCGTACTCGCTGGCAGCCGGCTCGTAAAGGAGATTTCCTGGGCCGCGTTGTCGCTCTGGTTCTCAACACGGATGGTGTAGCTATAATTCGCCCCCGCGACGGGATTGCCGTCTCCGCTCACGGTGATGGCGAGATCGGCCGGTACATAGACAGCCCCACCCCCTTGAGGGGTGGGAATCAGCGTGTAAGTGGGCAGGGGGGTGTCCGTCGCGCGCGGCGCCCGCGTGGGCGGCGAGTTGGGGGGCGACGTCGGCGCGATGAAGGGTCTCCCGGCCGTATCAGGGCTACGGGTGGCTGCGTCGGTTACACGGTTTGATGGACCACCGTTAGGTGCGGTGGGTGTGGCCGTGTCACCAAGCATTACTACCGCCGTCACCCCGGAGGTGGCTGGGGGGAGCGGTGTTGAGGACGCCTCGGGCGTGACGGTAAACACAACCGTGTACTGGACCGTGCCTGTCGTCGTGATCATGATTGTCGTCACCGGCGTGGGCGAGGGGAGCGAGAGGACCAACCACAGCATCATGCACAGCAGGGGCAGGACCCCCAGCCACAGCAGCCGCTGGGTGGTCAGGATGGGCGGGCGGGGGGGTGGATAGCGTCCGGCGACGGATTGGGGAAGCGTGCCCTCGTCGCGGGGATGGCCCCAGACGCGGAAGTCAATGGGCACGACCGGCGGGGCGACCTGGTGGGCGGTCACGCGGAGGTTGGACTCCACGGAGTGATTGGGCCGGCGGCTCGGCAGGCGGTCCGAGGCCCAGGTTCGCCACGACGATCGGTTGGACTCTGAAGACAGGTCGGACTCCACAGACTGCTGGGGCGGGATTCTCAGGAGCCTGGGCTGGAAGTCGAAGTCGGCGGGCTGGTCGGTCTCCGCGCTCAGCTCAATCGTCAACTCCGTTGTGCCGTAGTTGGTCGCCGTGACCTTGAACGGGCCGCCCTCCAGGTTGGTAAGGGCGGCCGGGGAAAGCTCCAGGCTGAAGACGCCGGAGGCGATGACACGGACGCTCACGCTCAGGCCCGTTTGGGCGAGCAACTGGCCCAGTGAGTCCACGGCGGCGACGATGACCGGGTAGACCTTGCCCTGCTGGGTGTGGGGCGGGAAGACGATCAGTTGACACTCGATCTGCGCGCCGGGCGGCAGCATCACCTGGCTTGGCTCAACCCGCGTCCACTCGCGCGCCGCGCCGAGAATGCGCAGGTCCACGCGGGCGGCCTGCGCGCTCAGATTGGTGAGCAGGCAGGCGACGGTCCACGTTTGGCCGGGCTGGATACTCAACTGACCGCGTTCAAGGACGAGTGTAAACTGGTCTGACATCGCGCTCTCCCATCACCGGGGCCTCACCCAGTATGGTTAAAGGCCGCCTCGGACAGCGATCTAGGGCGTGTTCGCTGGCCCCGGTGTGTTGGGTGTGTTCGTCGGAGCTGGTACGGGTGTCATCGTGATAGTCCGCGTAAAGCTGGGGGCGACGGTGGACGTCGCGGTAAAGGTTGATGTCGCCGTGGGCGTCGCCGTCCATGTAGCGGTCGCTGTCGGCGTCGCCGTCCGTGTGGCGGTCGCTGTCGCGCTGGCGGTCGCTGTCACCGTGATGGTGCCGGTCGGTGTTGCCGTGCGGGTCGCCGTGGCCGTCGGTGTGGTGGTCACCGTCGCGGTGTTCGTGGCGGGGGGGGTGGGTGTGGCGCCGATAGTCAACGTGTAGATGCGGCCGGGGGCGTTGCTGTCACCCTTCACCGACACCAGCTTCTGATTATCAAAGTAGACATACGGCGTGCCCGTCGTCACCCGCAGGGTGAAGGTCATCACCAGGGCGTAGGGGTTGACCGGGGAGGGCCGCGGCGTGGGGGTCGGGCTGCCGCCGGCGGTGGGCACTGGCGTCTCGAGGCCAGTACAGAACTGGCGATTACCCCGCGAGATGTTGGTAATCACCGTGGGGCCTGGCCCTTCCAGCGTGATGCCCAGCGTGTAGTCACCCGCGTCCCAGTACAGGGTCACACAGTCGCCATAGCGGACTGTTGTCTTGTCCGTCCACATTTTGACCACTGTCAGGGGCAGATATTCCTGGAGGCGTCGGCCGTCGTCTAGTTCCAGCACGACACGGTAGAGCGACGACTTGGTAGGCTTGAAGGCGCGGCTAGTTCCTGTTCCCTCCAGCTGCCGGCCCTCGTCAGGCAGGCCCTCGCCGTAGACGGTGAGCTTCGAAACCTGGTCCACCTGGTAGGACAACGTGGTCGACTCGCCCTCCTGAATTTGGGGCGGGTCGAACCGCACATTGACCACGCCGGGCAGCGGCGTGCGCGTGGGGGCCGGCGTTGCTGTCGGCACGGGCGTGTCGGTGGGAGTCGGCGGGGTCACCGGGGTGGGCGGCACGGTCGGGCGCGGCGTCCAGGTCGGGCCGGGCGTGCGCGTCGTGGTCGGCGTCGCGGTGACGGTTGGCGTCAGCGTCACGGTGGGCGTTGGGCCATTGATGGCGAAGCCGGCGACGGCGGGCGGCCACTCGACGTTGCCCGCGTCGTCCACCGCTCGCGCCAGGATGATGAACTGGCCGGGGTCGGTGACGAAGGCTTCCAGCGCCCCGTTAAACTCACCAGTCGCGCGGGGGGCTGGGCCCGAGTGGGGGGTTGGCCCCGGGTAGACCACCAGGCCCCCCAGTTCATCCTGCTGGAACGGATAGTTCTGCCAGGTGTGCCCGCCGTCAAACGAGTACTCCAGGCGGGTGACCGCGCCGGCGTCGTCAATGGCGCTCAGGCGGATGCGCACCGGTCCAAAATAGACGTTGCTCGTCCCCGGCTGGGGCGTGCCACTAATGGTGATGCGGGTGCGCGGGCTAATAATGTCCTGGTTGGGCTGCGCCATGACCGCGATCTTACCGGGGCGGTCCACCAGCGCTGTCAGCAGCTTGCCATCCGGCGCGCGGTCGGTCGGCAGGGTGAGCCAGTCTTTGGTCTCCGGGTCATAGCGGAACACGGTGAGGGTGTCCGGGCGCACATAGGTCAGGTCCTCGTCGCCCAGGGCGAACGACACCTGGAACTCGACGTTCCCCGTCAGGATGGGCGTGCCCTGCTCGTCGAAGACGCTGACGACGCCCGTGTGGCCGACGCCGACCCAACCGCGCGGAGTCATCGACACGTCCAGCGCCTTGTTGGTATCCAGCTTGCCCCAGCCCTTATAGGGTGAGGGGTCGGGCGCCCAGGCCAGCACGACATACTTGTTAGCCAGCAAGGCCACGTTGCGGAAACAGGTGGCCATGTCGCCCTCACCCGGCGCGCCCTCCTCCCCTGGTAAGACAACCTTGCCGCCCGTGGCGGTCAGCCGCGCTGTCGTGCCCAACGGCGTCTTCCACAGGTAGATACTGCGGACGCCGCGTAGGCCGTCGGGCGCCGGCTTGTCATCGCGCTCCCAGGGGTCGCGTTTAATGTCATAGCTAGCGATGAAGCCGAAGGGGTCAAACCGTTCGTTAGAGGTGAACTGGCCGTCGCCGTCCTGGTCGAAGTAGACCTCGAAGTGGAGCATGGGGCCGAAGCCCCGGCCCGTGTTGCCGATGGTTCCCAGCCGCGTGCCCGCCTTGACCGCCAACTGCGGGGTCAACTGACGGCGGATGTCGCTGAAAATGGCGTCTTCCTGGAGCCGCCAGTAGACGGTCTGGAACAGGCCGACGCCGGCGACGCGGTGGTTGACCTTGATGTAGGCGCCCATGGGGTTGCTGTCCGCCTCGACGATGACACCGGCGGCGGCGGCATAGACCGGCGTGTCGTTGTCGCCCAGCGGGTTCTGGGTGCGGAAGTTGATGCCGGGGTTGCCGCTGTAGAAGTCGGACAGGGTCGTGCCGTCAAACAGCGTCACCAGCCGGCTATAGTTCTGGTCCTCCCGCTCCAGGCCGCCCATGAAGGCGCCGTTGAGGTATTCGGGCAGGACGGGCCGGTCGTGGTCGAAGTAGCTCAGCACCCACCCCCGCTGCTTGACGCCGGCCCGGCCGGTGACGGTCGTGACGCGGTTGATGGCCTGGCGGAACTGGCGCGAGGTGCCGACGCCGAAGCCATAGGGCGTGGTATTGTAGCTGATGGGCAGGTCCAGGAAGCCACCCGCCTGGATCGGCGGCACAAAGGCGCTGAGCAAGGGGGTGGGCGTGGCGCGCAGACTCGCCGCCAGGGGGCGCGGGGTGCCGGGACCAAGAATGGGCATCGGCTCGACGCCCAGGGTCTGCGCCGAGTCGACCGGGCACTGGAACGCGCTCGGGCCGAGCACGATGAGGGTCGCCACGGGGGTCGGCGTGGACAGAGGCGTCCCGGTGGGGATGGCCGTGACTGCGCCCACGACAGGGCCGGCCGTGACCGTGGGGGGCGGCGGCGGCAAGGGACAGAGTAAGGTATGGGTGAGGCAGGCGTAGGTGGCCGACGCCGAGAACAGCAGGAGCACCAGGGCCAGGAGCGCGAAGAGCGACCACAGCCAGGGGTTGGTCAGCGCACTGCCGGCGGTCGAGGCGGCCGGGGCGGCGACCACAACCGGCCGCTCCACCCCCACCGCGCCCACGCTCGAGGGGGCCGCGACGGGCGCGACCGCGACCGTGTTCGGCTTGTAGATGCCGCTCACGGCCTTGCTGGGCGCCGTACCCTCGCGCGGGACTATCTCGACGGTATAGGACAGGGGCGCGGCGCCGGCCGAGGGCAAGGGGGTGACGAAGACCTCCACGCTCGCCTCACTGCTCGGCCCAACGGTCAGCGCGGGGGGGCGCACCTCGCCCATCAGGGACTCGGCCACGAACTCGAAGTCGAGGGTCAGGGGGCGTGGGGCGGGGTTGGTAATGCTGAGCCGCGCCGTCTGTGCGCCGCTGATGACTTCCGGCTTTAGCTCGGGGGTATAGTTAATTGGTTCGCCCACCTGGACCCGCAGCTGCTGGCTAAACAGCGGCGTGGTGGGCTGGGCCGGGTCTATCGCGCGCAGCAAAAAGGCGTAGCTATCCTGCGGCGCGTCGGGCGGCGGCTGAATCACTAACTCGCGCTCGACACGGCCCTGGGGCGGCAGTTCGAAGGGGTCAGGGTCGAACTGGGGCAGCCATTGCGAGAGCAGCCCGACCACTTCGAGGCGAACGGTCTGGGGCGCGGCGCTCGTATTCTGAACCGTAATCGGTATGCGTACGGTTCTCCCTGATGCCTTGTCTAGCCTCTGGAGAACCTCATCCGGAATGCTGAGAATGACGTTCGACATGGAGACCGTCCTTCCGCCCGAGGTGCGAGATCAGGGACACTGTCTACTAAGAATCAACCGCGCCGCCCGGTAGGCCAGCCCGTCCATGCCCCACCACATGGCCGACCACAAATCCGAGGAGACATTACGGACCAGGTCAGGCTGCGCCTGGGGCGTCGGAGTCCCAGGCGGGGGCACTGGCCGCGCTGGAGTCGGCTGAGGCTGCGGGGTAGGGGTAGGTGTGCTGCCCGCTAGTGGGGGCAGGACACGATTGGCGGTGTCGAAGAGCGGCATGGGCCGCGCCAGCATCTTGACCACGTCCTGGCATTCAGGCGGTGTGTGAGCCAGGGCAGCCAGGGCGACGAAAAATCGGATGATGAAGAGCAGCCCGACAATGACCGCGCCGCCCTGCACGCCGAAGCGGCCCGCCGAGCGCCAGCGGAAGCCGGGCTGCTGGAAGAGCCTCGCCCGTTCGGTGCGCGGAGCCTGACTGCCCTCCACCGCCGCGCTGACCTCGAAGCTGCGGGTGGCCTGCACGTCGCCCGCTTTCAGCGGCACCGCGTTCTCCATGACCAGGGTCGAGGTGGCCTGGGCCTCGGGGGAGAGTTTCAGGGTGCGCGGCTTGAAGTCGGGACGCAGCGCGCCCTCTTCATCGCGCGCTTGCAGCGTCACATCCACCCTCTCACGGCGCGGGTTGGTGAGCGTCACCTGGTAGACGGCGCGGTCCGCGGTCGGCTGCTCCGGGGGGGAGATGGCGATTTTGACATCTTCCCACGCCGTTTGGACTAATTTGCCGTCTACCGATTTCAAAGGGCTGACATCACCCGGGCGTTTCACCTCGACCTTAAACTCGAACGTTCTCGGCTCCGGCTTGTCGTCACGGTCGCGCGGCTGGTTGCGGCTGGGTGCGCTGAGGCGCAGCTTGACCTGTTTCTCCTCGTGGGGCGCCAGGTCTAGCTGTTTGGTCTCCAGGTCATAGCGCAGCGTGTCGCCCTCATCCTTGGCCTCTAGCAGCAGATTGAGACGCGTATCCGTCACATTGATGACTGAGATCGTCGTGGACCCCTCCAGGTCGGTGGTGACGCGGGTGGGACTCAGACGCAGCAAGGGGGGGATGGGCGGGACCAGGGCCAGCATCACGCGCGGGCTGGCGACGCGTTCGCCAGTCTCGCGCGCCGTGGCGACGACCTGAAAGTCGGTGGTCGGGGGGGGAGCGCCAGGGGGGA